>CAYJLO010000052.1:0-19993 GCA_964370835.1 uncultured Desulfovibrionaceae bacterium | reverse complement strand
GAGAACCTTTTTTTCAAAAAAGGTTTCCTCCCAGTAGACTTTGTCAGCAATCTGACCTTTTTTCAAAAACTTTTCTCTCCCCCACAAAAGATCTTTCGCTAATCTTAATGTACAGTTTCGCCGGCCTTTTCCTCAGAGGGAGCGGAGGCGGCGCTCATCATTTTTAGGGCAATTTCTTTAACGCCATCGGTTTGGCGCCATTGAGAGAAGAAATTACGCCATGCGCCAAACTCTAAGAAGCTTTCATCCAATTGGTCTTCGTGGGCATTGACCCAAGTATTGAAAAGCTGCAATTCCACTTGAAAAGTGACGCTATCAAAAACCATGGTGGACATTTCTTTGGGAATGGTTTTGCCATCCACTTCGGTGAGCACATGCTCACACACGGCAGAGCGCGAAGAATCGAAGGTGATTTCTTTGCTGTTCACCGCTTCTGCCAAGAGAGTGAGGTGCGGGTAGAGTTCTTTGATACGTTGTACACCCTGCTCTGGAATGTGGATAAAAAGTTTATCGCTGCCATCTTCTTCGCTGATAAAATAAAAACGAAGCCAATTCTCAAACATGACAACTTCTAAGACCTTTTCAACACCTTTTGCGAAACCATCTGGAATTTGTGACATAAAACCCACTCCTTAGGGCGATTCAACCGTGCGCGGTTTGTTATATTTTTCACATAAGGCTTTCACCTCATGTTCATCATTGTAAACTCGCCTCTTGCCTATGTCAATGCTAGGCTGTATTATATGTCATATGATTAATTACGCTCAAAGCCTCAACTCTGCCCAATACGATGCCGCCACCGCCAAAGATGGCGCGGTGCTCGTCATTGCCGGCGCCGGATCTGGCAAAACCCGTACCATTGTGTACCGTTTGGCCTGGCTGTATGAACAGGGAGTGCCTCCCACGTCCATGCTCTTGCTCACCTTTACCCGTAAGGCCGCCCAAGAAATGTTGCATCGCGCATCGTTGCTTTTGGAACAAGGCCTTGGCGGTGTGCAGGGGGGCACATTTCACGCCTTTGCCTATGGTGTTTTGCGCCAATATCGCCCCACATGGCTGGAAGGACGGCATTTTTCCATCATGGACGGTGCCGACATTGCCGCCGCCATTGCCCATTGCAAAGATGAGCTTGGCGTGGGTAAGGGGGATAGATCCTTTCCCAAGAGCCAAACGGTGGTGGGCATTTTAAGTAAGGCCCGCAATAAGGAAATGAGCATAGAAGAGGTTTTGCGCAAAGAGTCGCAACACCTTTTGCCCCATTGCGAAGATATTTGTAAAATCAACAATGCTTATGAAGCTTTTCGCCGTCAGCATGGCCTTTTGGACTATGACGATTTGCTCTTTGAGCTGGAAAAATTGCTTCAAGAAGGCGTGCAGGGGCTACGGCCGGAGATTCAACGCCTGCGCGAACGCTATCAATATATAATGGTGGATGAATATCAGGATACCAACCTTGTGCAAGCGCGCATCGTGCGTTTGCTTGGTTCCAAAGAATTTGGCGGCAGTGGTAATGTCATGGCTGTGGGCGATGATGCCCAGTCCATCTATGCCTTTCGCGGTGCCAATGTGCAAAATATTTTGGAATTTCCTGACAACTTTCCGCAAACCACCATTGTGCGCCTGGAAGAAAACTATCGCTCCACCCAACCCATTTTGGATGTGGCCAATGTGCTTTTGAAAAATGCGGCCCAGTCTTATGATAAAACTCTGTTCACCTCGCGCACGGGCGGCATGGCGGTGCGGCATATTCAGCCTGCCAGTGACAGAAGCCAAGCGGACATGATTGTCAAAAGAGTACAAGAGCTTTTGCAAGAGCATGTGCCGCATGAAATTGCCGTGCTTTTCCGCGCCGGATTTCACTCCTATGCAGTGGAAGCCGCTTTGCAAAGGGCTAGCATACCTTTTCGTAAGTATGGTGGCATACGCTTTTCTGAGGCTTCGCACATTAAAGACATTTTGGCCTATGCGCGCCTTATTTTAAATCCCTTTGACCTTTCGGCCTTTGAGCGTGTGGCTGTGTTGCATAAGGGCATTGGCAAAAAAACCATGCAAAAACTGTACGCCGTGGCCACCACCGGTGATGCCCAGGCCACAGAAAAAGCCTTCGGCAAGTATAGAGAATTTTTGGAAGATGTGCGCATGCTGGATCATTTACGCGCTCGCCCCAATACGCCGCATCAGCATATGACGGAACTCATTAAGCTGTACCAACCGCGCTTGGAAATGCAATATCCCGACGATTATCCCCGCCGTTTGCAGGGCTTGGAAGAAATTCAGCACATGGCCCATTCCTATACGGATTTGGATTTGTTCATTGCCGATTTGGTGCTTGAATCCACTGAGGAAAAGGAAGAAGAGCAAGCTTGCATTAGCCTTTCCACCATTCACTCGGCCAAGGGATTAGAGTGGAATGCCGTGCTTATCATGGATTTGGTGGAGGATAGATTCCCTTCGCGCCACGCTTCGGCGGATTTGGAAAGCTTTGAAGAAGAGCGTCGCCTTATGTATGTGGCGTGCACCAGAGCGCGCCAATGCCTTGAGTTGTACGCTCCAAGCACGCTGTATATGAAGGGTAGCGGCCCTGTGCATACCAATCCCAGCCCCTTCATGCGCGAATTATCGCGAGAGCAGGGAACGCAGGGCGGTGCTTTGTGCGAAGAATGGTACGAAAGCTATGGCGGGCAAATGCATAAGCGTGGGCAAAGGGGCAGCTTTGATTTTGATCATGGCAGAGGTCAAGTGTCTGCGCGTCGTCCCATACAGCTTTTACCCCCTGCGCATGAGCTCAAAGGCGGGGCAAGCCAAGAGTTTAGCCCCACGCCTGGCTCTACAGTTGGCTCCGTATCTGGTGCAGACAAGGGTGGACATCTGCCTCTAGGGTATTGCCATCATAAGATTTTTGGACGGGGAAAAATGATTAAATTTGTGGCACCCGATAAGTACCAGGTTAATTTTTCCGGTTTTGGTTTAAAAACCATTTTGCAGGACTTTTTGACCCCAGAATAAGCAGGAGATGATTATGAGCACTTTGTCAGAATCCTCCATTTTAGAGCTGATATCTAGCTATTTTCCTGAGCAACACCCCACCTTGCTCTTGGGGCGTGGTGATGATTGCGCCGTGCTGCGCTCACAAAATGCCCTTTGTGTGAGCACCGACATGTTCTTGGAAGATGTGCATTTTAGAATGTCCTACTTTAGCCCCGAAGAAGTGGGGCATAAGGCACTGGCGGTGAATATCAGTGATTTGGCCGCCATGGGCGTGCGCCCTTTGAGCTTTAGCTTGGGGCTTGCCTTACCCGCGCATACGTCGTTGGAATGGTTGCAAAAATTCTTTGGCGGCATGGCAGGCCTTGCCAAAGAGCATAATATGAGCTTGAGCGGCGGCGATATTTCCCGTGCCGATAAGGTGTGCATTTGCATCACCGTGTGGGGTGAAGGTATTGCGCCCAAGCAGTTGGGGCATCCTTCTGAAGCGCCCATGTTGCAAGAAAATATCAGTACCGAAGCCACAGGAAAATACCTCACCCGTGGCGGTGCCATGCCGGGGGATGCCATTTTCTTGGTGGGGCATGTGGGGCTTGCGCGTATTGGTTTAGCAGAGCTGGAAAAAAATGGCGTCCAAGCCAAAGAACAGTGGCCCCATGCCTGCGAGGCACATCTTAAGCCGCACCCGCAAGTGGACGCTGGGCTTATTTTGGCCAGATCCAGCGTGCATATGCGTCCCCCTGTGCTCATGGATGTTTCCGACGGTCTTGCCAGAGATTTACCGCGCATGCTTGGCATGGATAAGCATACGGCTCTGGGGGCGCAATTGGTATTACCCAAGGCCATATTGCATGAAGAAGTTTTGCGTCATGCGCAACAGCATGGGCGCAATGCGGTTCATGAAGCCTGGCTTGGCGGCGAAGATTATGCCCTTTTGGGGGCCTGCGTGCCGCGGCTTCTGCCCATATTACATGCCGCCATACCGCAATTGCACAGCATAGGTACCATCACCGATGGCGGGCTTTTGGAATTAAATGGTGAGCCCATGACTCAAGGGTCGGGCTTTGATCATTTTGCCGTGTAAGGCTCTGACTTTATTATGTATAAAAGTCCCCGCGCGGCATGTCCGTGTGGGGATTCTTAGTATATTTTTAGCCAAAGCCAGAAGGCTTCATGGTGTGCTACATATGAAAGAGGGCGCTATCTTCGCGCATGATGCCTTGTGCTATGCTGGTGGCATTGGGCGTATAAGTGCCGTTTTGCACTTGGTTGCGCAGGCCAGCAATCATGGCAGAGCGGCTACCATCTTCAGTGGAGGCAGCTCTATTGGCTTCAGCCAGTAATTTAGCATCGGCAGAAATGGTGACGCTATCGCCTTGTGTATTTTTTGGCGCAGCTTCAGCTTTGGCGGCTTTTACTTGTGTTTCACCTTGAACTTGCGCTGTTATATCCGTATTTTGCTGGTATAGTTGAACCGGATTACTTTGCGAAGAAATTTGCATAATAACTCCCCTTGGGCCTCGCCCGTGCATTTTCTACCTAATAAAAATTTAAAAAATTAGAATGCAAAAAATATGCCATTAAATGGTGCTTTCTTCCACTGTTTTCAACACCACAGACCATAATAAATGCAAAGCTTTGACATTTTCTTCTTCGGTAAAGGGCACTGGCGCCGTTTGCCCTTCTTCGGGGGCACGCAATAGGCGCAAGTGTTCGTCTTGCAAAGGAGAAGGGGTTGGGTATTGCAAGAGAACTTGCGTGCCCAAGGCAAAGCTAAGTTTTTTTATGATGGTATCCACCATGGGATTATCCGTGCCGGTGGAGAGCATGCTTTCATACAGCTCTCTAGCTACTTTTTGCACCACAAGCTTACGTGCCTCTTTAGGATCTACTTGTTCTGGTGCATCTTCACCCGCTTCCATGCGTTGCTTATAACGATGCCGTGCCAAACGGCGCGCCGTTAGAAGCTGCAGCTCATATTGCTGTAGCATGATGCGTGTATGTAGATTCGTAGCGTGTTGCATGGTAGTCCCTCAACTACAACATCGGTCAAAATCATGAGAACTTTAGGCAGATTTGAGTAAAATTTTCTAAAAATACTTTAGAATCTATCTAGAGCCACTGCCATGCGTAGCGACGTTCCAATATCTTGGCAGGTATGGTTATCAAAAGTGATATTAATACATAAATAACTGCCACCAAGATCCACAATTCCAACGATAAAAATGTTTCGGCAATGAGCACTTGAGCTTGCATGGTGAGTTCCGGAATGGCAATGGCAGAAACCAATGCAGAGTCTTTAATGAGCGAAACCGTTTGCCCTGTGAGTGGTGGCAAGATGCGCCGAAATGCTTGGGGTAAAACTATAAAGCGAAAAATTTGCGAAGTGGAGAATCCCGAAGAATAGGCAGCATCCCATTGATTTTGCGAGACACTGCCAATGCCTGCGCGAAAAATTTCTGCCATATAGGCACCCTCAAAGGCGGCCAGTGTCCATGCAGCGGCCCAAAAGGGGCTTAAATTAAATACAGGAGCCAGCACAAAATACATGACAAAAAGCTGAATGAGTAAAGGCGTATTGCGCACAAGGCCCACATAGGCGGCCGCCAAAGCTTGCCCCACTTTGGAAGGAATGTACCGCAAAAGAGCTGCGCCAAGCCCCAAAGCCAAGGAAAGCAAAAAGCTTACGCCCACAATCTGTAATGTGACCACAATACCTTGAATTAAGGGGCCCACAATCCACTCTCCGGAGCGGTACCGCACTATATGCTGCAATGCTCGGCGCCATTGCCAGTGATAAAGGCTTTCTTCTGTACCAAAACCCCACCATATAAAAACAGCACAAAGAAATATGCCGCTCAAAGGAAGGGTGTATTTTTTATATTTTCGCGGTATTGAGCATATCATCTAGCCATCATGCGGTATGCAGGGGAAGGTGTCAAGGTGAGTGGTTTTTCATGGAGGAAAAAAAGAGCGACCTACACAATGCAGGTCGCTCGCTTAAGAGGAGGCTTTAAGCAAAAGGAAGGAAGGTGCTAATATTATAGCAAATGTTGTGCCAAAATAGGCATTCAAGGGATAAGATTTCAATCTGTTGAAATTGTTATGCAAATGGCGAGTGTGTCACTTTAGTGTTTGTAATGATAAGTATAATATTTTTGACCTAATGGCACAAATGGGGTTCATGAGAGTATTTTTTTTACTCATAGGGCATAAAAAAGCCCGTCTCAAAGACAGGCTTTTTTATACAAAGAGTTGTTCGCTTAACCATGAACAGTGCTGACACTGTGCTGTTTGCTTTAGTCTAACATGTATTTAATGGGGTCACGCGGTACGCCGCCCACCACCACTTCATAGTGTAAGTGTGGCCCTGTGGTGCGTCCTGTCATGCCCACACGGCCCACGGTTTCTCCGCGTTTGACTCTTTGACCGGCTTTAACGCTGGCTATTTGCATATGCGCGTATTTGGTCACCACGCCGCCGCCGTGGTCAATGACCACAACTATGCCATAAGCTCCATCGTAACCGGCACTTTTGACGACACCCGCCGCTGAAGCCAATATGGGTGCGCCCATGGCACCTTTAATATCAATGCCTTTGTGGAAGCTTCTATGTCCGCCAAAGGGAGCACGACGATATCCAAAGCTGGAATTGATTCTGCCGCGCACAGGCCATATGGAAGGTGAGGTTGATAAAGATTTTTCTTTGAGGCGTAAAGCCTTAAGCACTTCTTGCTGATTGACCTCTTCTAGCTCCATGTCATTGCCAAGTTGGCTAAGGAAGCTTTGCATGCGCCTAGCCATGAGACTGGGCTTGTGCAGAGGCAGAGGTGTGCTTGTGATGTCTTCATTATCGCTTTCCACCGAGCCTAAATCAGCATTGAGGTCAAGCATTTGGCGTATTTTGGCATCAAAGCGTTCTATTCTTCTGAAGTTTTGTGTAAGGTCTTGAATTTCTTGGCGCAAAGAAAAAAGCTGTGCATTTTGGTCTTCCACTTTTTCTTGGCTGAGCTGTAATTGGGCATCTATGTGCCTGTGTTGTATGTACTGCGCGCCCAGCCATAATGTGCTGGCCAGCAGTCCCACAAACACAAAGGCAAGTATGAGCAAAGGCCAAAGGCGAAAGCGGAATTTACGGCTTTGGCCTTGTGCATCGCTTTTTATGATAACTATATGATGTTTATGAAAAAACATGTAACCTCATGCAAAAATAATAGGATGGAGGAAACGCCTAGTTTTTCACTGGGAATCTTCTCGTATGTGGGCACAAATAAGCCTCTTTTGCCAAGGCGTCAAGTGGATAATGTGCAACACTGGCACGAGGATATTGAATTTTTTTATTTTTGTACATGCTTTTCTAATTGCCAACGTTGGAGGCCGTTGTAGACGCAACGCTGCGCATCTTTATACACGGTGTAAAGATCTTTAAGTTTATCTTCCATTTCAGAGCGTTTGGTGCTACCCGCAGAAGGGCAAGGGTTTTTCCAGATGGGCAAATCCCATTGGCGCGAGGCGCGTATCACATGTTTTTTTTCCACCAAGAGCATGGGGCGGATGACTTGCAATTTACCGTCGAAGAAAGGTTCGTTCATACTCATGCCGTCCACGCGACCATTTTGGCATAAATTCATGAAAAAGGTGTGCACCAAATCGTCGGCCGTATGTCCAAAGGCCAAATGCGTTAAATTGTATTGCATGCACAATTCAAATAAACGCTTACGACGTAGCCATGCACAACGAAAACACGGGGAATTACGTTGGTTTTCTTCTGAATGGGCATGGGGGCCGTGATCGGTAACATCTATATGGGAGGCGATGCCGTGTTCTTCCAACCAAGGAATGAGTGCCGCATGGCTGGTGGGGTCAAAGCCTGGGTTCACATGTAAGGCCATAATTTCAAAGGGAAATGGTACAATTCGTTGGCGAATATGTAAGCTTTTTAAGAGCACAAAGGAGTCCACACCGCCGGAAACGGCTATGCCAATGCGTGCGCCTGGGCCTATCATATTGGTTTGTTGCATGGCTTTGCCAATGGTTTTGACACAGAGTTGCTGTGCAAAGGAGCGTGAATTTTTTTTCATATTTCCTCATGATATGGGGGTTTTCTTGCTTGACAAGCAAAGATAGCTTCTATACTGTCTTTGTCCTATCTATGATGCGAGATAGGGCGATATGCTCCTTTTGCCGCAAAGTCAAGCCTTAATCCTTTTTGGCAAATATCTCTTCTTTAAACGCCTTTTTTTGCACCATGGAAGCGTTTTATACTTGTAAAATGCGAAAAAGACTTTGTTTCCTTCTAGACAAGGGACAAAAAGGTATTATATTTAACCCGCACGGAGAACTTCAATGGCACGTATTACCGTAGAAGACTGTCAGGAACGCGTAGACAATCGTTTTTTGCTTGTGCAAATGGCAATTAAACGTATTCATCAATACCGCGAAGGCTACGAATGCCTCGTTGAAAGCCGTAATAAAGAAGTGGTAACTGCCCTTCGCGAAATTGCCGCTGGAAAGGTTTTGCCAGAAGACTCTTCCTATTATAAGGCCCAAGATCAAAAGTCTACTGAGCAAGATAACAACGAACTTGCTTAATGGCTAGATGACATATGACCACGGGGCCGGTTTTTCCGGCCTTTTTTGTAAAGTCATATGAGCATTGTGGTAAAAGCTTACAACCTTTTTGTGTGAATTATGAGTCAAAGAGATTATTACGAAGTTTTAGAAGTAACGCGTGAGGCCAGTGAAAGCGAGATAAAAACATCTTATCGCCGCTTAGCCATGCAGTATCACCCAGATCGCAATCCGGACAATCCTGAGGCAGAACAAAAATTTAAAGAAGCTGCCGAAGCATACGACGTTTTGCGCGACCCTGAGCGCCGCGCCCGTTATGATCGCTTTGGCCATGCAGGCGTCAGTGGTAATGCCAGCTCCGGCTTTGGCAGTACGGAAGATGTTTTCTCACATTTTAGCGATATTTTTGGCGATTTATTTGGATTTAGCAGTGGCTCTTCGGGCCCTCGCGCCATGCGTGGTTCGGACTTACGCTATAATCTCAAGATTACCTTTGCCCAAGCTGCCAATGGCGATGAAATTTTATTGCAATTACCCAAACGTGTTTTGTGTGCTGACTGCGAAGGCTCCGGCGCCGCTCCAGGCACTAAACCAGAGGTTTGCCAACAATGTGGCGGTGCAGGTCAAGTGCGCCGTAATCAAGGCTTCTTCCAAATTTCCACCCCTTGTCCTGTGTGTCGCGGTGAAGGGCATATCATTGCCAAGCCTTGTCCTCGCTGTAAGGGCCAAGGTATTGTGGAAGAAACCAGAGAGCTTTCCGTGCGCATTCCCGCCGGTGTGGACAGCGGTACACGCTTGCGTGTGCGCGGCGAAGGCGAAATGGGCCACAATGGCGGCCCTGCCGGTGACCTTTATGTGGTGGTCACTGTTGAAAAAGATAAGACCTTCCGCCGCCAAGGCAATGATCTTGTGTACACACAAGAAATTACCTTTGTACAAGCCATTTTGGGGCATAAGCTGGAAGTACCATCTTTAAAAGAGCCTGTGATGCTGGAAATTCCCAAGGGAATTCAAAGCGGCACTGTGCTTCGCATTAAAGAAGAAGGTATGCCAGTGCTTGGTCGCAACACACGCGGCGATCTTCTTGTGGAAGTGATCATTGTGACACCTACACGCATTAGCGAAAAACAAGAAGAGCTCTTACGTGAATTTGAAAAACATGCGCCCGAAGAAGGCGTCATGAACAAACTGAAAAAAGCCACCAAAAAAGCTGCCAAGGTCATGGGCCTCGATTAGTTTTAGTGTATTGATTTTTCTTAGTGTCCTGAGCCCCTGTGTATATTTTACGCAGGGGTTTTTCATTTGAATAGTATTTCCTCATACTGTGCGTGTAAACATTTTGTGAGTACTTACGCAAAAAAAGTGCTTTGCTAAGTTGACAAGAAAAACTCTAGACTTTACAAGTATGGGAACCTTTTAGGATTTATGTATCGAGGTAAAATTATGTCATCAAGTGAATTTATCGTTACAGGTTCTGCCACCATTAAGGAAGATAAAAGAGATCTTTTTCTTGCCGCCACTGCCATCATGCTTTCCTCTGTTCGTAAGGATCTTGGCTGTATACAATCCTATGTGTTTGAAGATGATACAGCGCCCAATAAATTCTTTTTTTACGAAGAGTGGCAAAATAAAGCCATGTGGATGAAGCACTTACAACAGCCTTACATTGCAAAGTTCATAGAGCAAACGGAAGGCCTTTCCACAGAGCGAGAAGTACGCAAATTTACACGCTGTGATCTTTAATATTGTCTGGCAGGCAAAAAATATTTTTAATATATAATTCCTGCATGATAGCTTTGTATGTCTTTGGCATGGAGCTACATGTTTAAGGAAAGAATTAGCACATATATTGCGGTAAAACTTTACATGAACTGTACAGTTTTACCGCAATTGTTTTTTAAGGTTGCATCAAAAGGCACGAAGCGAAGTCTTCAAATTTTTGAAAACAAGCGCGCAGAACGTGTTTGAGGGAAAGATTTTTTTGTGCACAAAGTGTGTACACTTGGTGGGTCTGTCCATAAAAATACGGCCAGCAATATGTCATTGTTGGCCGTATTTTTATGGTTGTGAGGGGAAATGTCATCCCCTCACGATATCTCTATTTTACATTAATAAGCTGCTTCGTAAATGGCAGTAACAGCGGCATCGGTCATCTTGCGGGGGTTGGTTAAGCCGCAAGCGTCTTTCTGTGCATTTTGCACCATGATGGCGATGTCTTTTCTGTCCACTTTTTTGCCATAGCGCACGGCAAGCTCTTCAATGCCAGCAGGGATGCCCACATCGGCGGAAAGCTGACGAATGGCGGCGATGGCTTTGAGGCCGGCTTCGCGTTTGGACAAGCCACAAGTGCATTCACCCATCATTTCTGCCATGGCGGCAAATTTATCAAGGTTTGCAATCATATTGTACTCTTCCACGTGTGGTAAGAGAATGGCGTTACACTCGCCGTGTGGAAGGTCATAGAAGCCACCCAACTGGTGAGCCATGGCGTGTACGTGACCTAAGCTGGCATTGTTAAAGGCCATGCCGCCAAGGTACTGCGCATAACACATGCCTTCGCGGGCATTGATATCGCTGCCATTGGCCACGGCTTTACGCAAGTGCTCAAATACCAAACGGATGGATTTTTCAGCACAGGCATCGGTGATGGGGGTGGCTGCTGTGGAAACATAGGCTTCCACGGCGTGGGTGAGGGCGTCCATGCCTGTGGCAGCGGTGAGAGACGGAGGCATGCCCATCATGAGTAAAGGATCGTTGATGGCAACGCTGGGGGTTACGCGCCAGTCCACGATGGCCATTTTCACTTTGCGCTTTGTATCGGTGATGATGCAAAAACGAGTGATTTCAGAAGCTGTACCTGCTGTGGTGTTTACGGCCACATAAGGAGGCATATTGTTGCCAGATTTATCAACACCTTCATAGTCGTGAATGGCGCCACCATTGGCCACCACAAGACCTACGCCCTTACCGCAGTCATGGGAAGAACCGCCGCCAAGGGTGATGAGGCTATCGCAATTGCCTTTATTATATGCTTCAACGCCGGCTTCGACGTTGCTGTCGGTGGGATTGGGGATGGTTTCGTCAAAAACTGCATAAGCCATGTTTTCGGCGTCCAAAATATCAGTAACTTCTTTCAAAATACCGGCTTGTACAATACCTTTGTCGGTAACAATGAGGGGTTTTTTTGCATTTAAATAGGCAAGACGTTGGGGAATAGTTTTAGCAGCGCCTGCACCTATAAGGGTTACAGTGGGAATAAAAAATCCGTCTACTCTTTCAATAATAGCCATACATCCTCCAAGAATACTTGATTAAATTTGTAACTGTTATTTCCTTTGCCGATGATAAGGACAAGCCTTAGTGAAAAACATAGCATGGTATACAATGTACATCAAGGGGGTTTTTGAATTTGGATTCATAGCGGGTAACTAGAGAATGTTCTTTTTTTATCAAATGAAGCGTATTTTGCCAAAAAAAAGGCCAGTACCCAGTGGATACCGGCCTTTTGGCTGTGTAATTTTTTTTTAGAATTGTTGTCCCATGGTGAATTCAAATCTACCGCTACGACGCTTTCCGTCATAGTCGTCGGTGAGAGGAATACCGTAGGCAACGCGTAGGTCGCCCATGGGGGAACGCCAGCGCAATTCTAAACCGGCTGTGGCCACGATGTGGTCTTCCAAGTTCATGTAGCTGGAGTCGATGTTAAAGCCGGAGTCCACAAAGGGAACAATGGCAAGACCCAAATCTTCTTGGAAGTTCCAGATGTATTCCACGTTGAGCACGCCCATGCGGTCACCACCAATTCTATCGCCATGTGTTTGGTCACGGGGGGAGATATGGGTGTAGTCAAAACCGCGAATGGTATCAATGCCGCCCACGTAGAAGCGCTCGAATACGGGCACTAATTTGCCGGGTTCGTTTTCAAATACGCCACCGGCGCGGGTGCGTATGTGGAATACGTGATCGCCCTTTCTGTCAAGCTTATAGAAACCTTGCCAGTCAAACATGGCTTTAACGAAGTTGTCTGTACCGCCAAGGCCGCCGCCGCCGTATTCAGTCCACAAGCGGGTGATGGTACCCTTGGTGGGACGGGAACGGCTGTCGGTGGTATCGCGAGTGATGCGAGCACTGATGGCACTGGTCCAGTTGATGCCCTTATAGTCGCGAATGGAAGGCGCAGCGTTTTCGTCCACCTCGGTGAGGTTGTAGCGCTCTAAACGATAACCCATGCCAACGGAGGTGTATTCGCCAATGGGATAGGAGAAGCGAATGGTATCACCAAAGGTGTCCTTGGTGAAATCATCCCAGTAGTCATAGGTGTAGTACAAGTCGTTACCGATGAGTAAGTCGGTGTCATACACGCGGGGGTTGGTGAAGGAGATGATACCCGAGGTACGACGCCAAGAGGTGAAGCCCTGCACTTGCAACCAATAACCGCGACCAAAGAGGTTACGCTCTTGCACAGAGGCAGAAAGACCTATGTCATAGTAGGTGGAGTAACCGATACCGGCCATGATGGCGCCGGTGTTGGCTTCTTTCACTTTAATTTTTAGATCCACTTCTTCAGGAGAGCCGGTGGGCACAAGGTCCATGTCCACGGTTTCGAAGTAGCCCAAGCGATTAAGACGCTCGGTGGTACGGCGCAATTTAGCACCTTCATACATGTCGCCGTCGGCAAGGCGCATTTCGCGCAGGATGACGTTGTCGCGGGTTTTGGTGTTGCCTTCAAGTTCCACGCGGCGAATATATACTTTTTGCTTTTTGTTTACAAAGTAGCCAATGTTCACGGTGGAATCACCGTTTTCGGATTTCAATACTTTGGGATCCACTTCGGCAAAGGCATAGCCTTGGTCGCCGTAGAACTCTTTTAGGCGTTTGGCATCTTCTTGCATGACGGAAAGGGAGAAGAAGCCCACATCATTTTTATGTTCATCCATTTCCACAATGGAGAGTAATTTTTCTTCGTCTTCGATGAGCTCGCCACCGAATTTTACTTCGTTTACGCTGTAGCGACGACCTTCGCTAACATTGAAAGTAATGATGATGCCGTCGGGGGTGTAATCCACTTCGGGAGCAGCCACTTGAATGTCCACAAAGCCTTCGTTAAGGCCATAGGCAGCAATGGCATTGGTATCGCGCTCAAGGTATTCTTCCTCAAGAACGCCTGTGCCGGTGATCCAAGAAATGATGCTACGTGGATGCAAGGCCATGTAGTCTTCGATATCGTCTTGATCCAGCTCATTGAGGCCGGCGATATTTACTTCAGAAATGTACAGCTCTTCGCCTTCCGTGACGGTGAGTACCAAGCGTGCGCCTGCGCCATTGTCGCGTGGGATAACTTGATGCTTCACATCGGCCAAGTAGTAGCCTTCTTTGCGGTATAATTCGATGACTTTTTGAATGTCGTCTGCAAGCATTCTATCGTTGAGCACAGAACCTGTCTTGGTGCTCATGCTGGCAAGAATATCTTCTTCATCCACTTCGTCGGAACCTTCGATTTGGATGAGATCAATTTTTGGTTTTTCCACAACGCGGAAAACAAGCACATTGCCGCTGTCCATGCGGGCGTTAACATCGCTGAAATAGCCCATATCCCAAATGCGCTTCACTTCTTCGTTGATGGCCATTTCCTCGGGCATATCGCCGCGACCAATGGATAAGCGCATGAGTACAGCATCGGGATCCATGATGCGCAAACCTTCGATTTGTACATCGGAAATGGCGCCCTTGGCTATGGGAGCATTGTTTGCCTTGGGTACGCTTGTGGTTTTGCGCGCTGCGGGAGTGGTGGAGGCAAAAAGGCCACCCACACGACCTGCCAATTGATCGGCAGCACCGGCAAGCTCGAGCATGGAACCTTTTTCCACGGTGACCACATCAGGAGTCTGATTGGTACTGATGGGCACAATGCGCGAATCTAAAGAAAAGCCATCACCCAATTGGTTGAATACGCCGTATACCACAGCGCTGGCATTGGCAGCTTGTCCCAGTTTGCGGGCAGTGGTAATGTCCACATCTTGCACATTTTGTGCTTTTAACAAAGCTTCAACCTCGGCCTGAGAGACCACGGTCATGCCGGATTTACGCAATCTTTCGGCTAAAAGATTGGGTACATCTTGTTTGATAGATGCTTTATCATCGCCGCCGTTAACTTCATAGGGCAAGATAAGCACCTTTGTGGCGGCCTCGGCCAAAGCAGAGGCTTGCACCGTTACCACCATCGCTAACAGTAGCGTCCATTTAAGCACAATGTTTTTCATACAATACTCCCGCACGAAGTTCGAGGCTCCGCTCCATACTTGCTGCCAATTCATTGTTATGTGTTACGACCACCAAGGTCATACCAAGTTCACGATTAAGCTCTAATAACAAAGCACCAATGCCGTCTCCGGCCTTGGCGTCCAAATTACCCGTGGGCTCATCTGCCAACAACACGCGCGGCTTCATGAGCACAGCACGTGCAATGGCTGCACGTTGCCGCTCTCCGCCGGACAATGTGGTGACACGGTGGTACACTCTATGAGCAAGGCCCACCCTTTCGAGCATTTCTTTTGCTCTATATTCTGCTTCACCGCGAGGCATCCCGGCAATAATCGCCTGCATAGCCACGTTTTCCACCGTACTAAATTCCGGCAAGAGGTGGTGAAATTGAAATACAAATCCCATGGACGATCCGCGCAATGCCGCCTTGGCATCTGCCGAAAGGCTTTGCACATCTTGTCCATCAAAACTTAAAGTACCACAAGAAGGAATATCAAGAAGTCCCATAAGATGCAAGAGGGTAGATTTGCCAGATCCCGAAGAACCCACTATGGAAAGGGCCTCACCCTCATGTATTACTAAGTTGATATTCTTGAAAATCTCTAGACTTTCTCTACTTTCTGAAAAGGTCTTGGAAATATTTTCTAAGCTGTATAAAATTTTATTATTCATAGCGCAATGCCTCTGCCGGTTCCAGCTTGGCCGCTTGTCGCGCAGGATAAATGGTGGCTAAAAAGCATAAGAGCATGGCCGAAGCACCCACAAGCAAAGAATCTGACCAGGTGAGTAAAATGGGCAAGTGGTCTATGGTGTATACCCCTTGGGGCAACTTAATAAATTGATATTCTTTAAGTAAATAGGCCACGCTTAAGCCTAGAATATAGCCCAATATGGTGCCAAAAAGCCCAATGAGTGTGCCTTGCAACATGAAGATGCGGCGAATATTACTGCGCGTGGCACCCATGGACATGAGTATGGCAATGTCTCGTGTCTTTTCCATGACAAGCATGACCAAGGTGGTCACAATGGAGAAAGAACCTATGAGCACCACCATGGTGAGCAAAATGAACATGCCCACTTTTTCCAGCTTAAGGGCCGCAAAAAGATTGGCATTCATTTCCATCCAATGGCGCACATAAAAGGGCGAGCTTAATTTTTTCGCCACGGTTTCAGCAATGGTGTCGGCCTTGTACACATCATCCACCAAGAGTTCTATGCCGGTGATGCGATTTTCCGGTACTCCCAGCACGGTGCGCGCCGAGGGCAAAGTCACAAAGGCCAATGACACGTCGTATTCAAACATGCCTGTTTTAAAAACACCCACCACAGTGAAGGGGCGTACCTTGGGCGTAAAGCCCTTGGCAGTGGCATCGCCGGAAGCGGAAAGCAAATTGACGCGGCTACCCACGCCAAGGCTTAAACGCTTGGCCAGCTCATTCCCAATGATGATGCCGGGCGCGCCCACATAATCCTTAGGTAAGATAAGTCCTTGCACCGAGCCTTGCTGCATGGTGTTGAGCATGGAAAGCACTTTTGGTGCTGTTTCCGGATCAATGCCGCGTAAAATAAGACCCTTCACGCCAGCAGGGGACGAAAGCATGAGCTCTGTGTAGAGAAAGGGCGTGGCACCTATGACGCCGGGTACGCTTAAAGCCGTATCCATGACCTTTTGCGCATCGCTAAAGGCATCGGGAATATGCGACATGACTATGGCATGGGCATTGGCGCCAAGGATTTTATCTCTAATGTCGGTGGAAAAACCATTATATACACCCAGCACCACCACCAAGGCACCCACCCCCAAGGCTACGCCCAAGATGGACATGATGGAGATGACATAGATGAATGTTTGCTTGCGCCGCGAAAATAAATAACGCAGCGCCACAAACAATTCAAAAGACATGGGTAAACGCATGCTCTAACCTTCGCTCTTGAGCAAGGGGAAGAGGATAACTTCGCGAATGGAAGGCGAATCAGTGAGCAACATCACAAGGCGGTCTATACCAATGCCTTGGCCGGCGGCCGGTGGCATGGCATATTCCAAAGCGCGCAAGTAATCTTCGTCCATGGCGCAGGCTTCATCGTCGCCGGCTTCCTTATCGCGCACTTGATCTTCAAAGCGACCGCGTTGATCCATGGGGTCATTGAGCTCGGAGAAAGCATTGCCATGCTCACGGCCCACAATGAAGAACTCATAGCGATCGGTGATGTCGGGGTTTTGATCATTACGACGCGAAAGAGGCGAAATATCCGTGGGGTAATGATAAATGAAGTGGGGCTGAATGAGCTTTGGCTCAACGTCAAGGTCGAAGAGCTTGGCTTGAAGCTTGCCAAGGCTTTCGCTTTCCACCACTTTTTCACCGCGACTGCGTACATAATCACGTACTTTATCGTAGTCTTGATAAAATTCCGGAGCGTGACCGCCAATTTCTTCTAAAGCTCCGTGGAAGGATAAACGCTTCCAAGTGCCGGGGGTGAGGTCAATGTCATGCCCTTGATAATGGATGATGGTGCTGCCACATACCTTTTGCGCAATGTGACCCAGAAGATTTTCGGTGAGGTCCATCAAATCTTCAAAGGTGGCATAGGCCCAGTAAAATTCGCACATGGTGAATTCTGGGTTGTGGCGCGTGGAAATGCCTTCGTTGCGGAAGTTACGGTTAATTTCAAAAACCTTTTCCATGCCGCCCACCAAGAGACGCTTTAAGTACAACTCTGGCGCAATACGCAAATACATTTGCATATCTAAGGTATTATGATGCGTTACAAAGGGGCGAGCCGCAGCACCGCCGGCAATGGGTTGCATCATGGGTGTTTCCACCTCTAAAAAGCCTTGCTCTTCCATGAAGTTACGGAATTCGCGCACCACTTGGCTACGCTTTTGGAAAATTTCGCGGGTTTTGGGCGTTACGATGAGATCCACATAACGCTGTCTGTAGCGAGTTTCCATATCCTTAAGGCCGTGATATTTTTCCGGTAAAGGACGCATGGAGCGCGACAAAAGACGAATGCTGGTGCAATGCAAGGTGAGCTCGCCCGTTTGGGTCAAAAAGAGCGTCCCTTCACAGCCCACAATGTCGCCGATGTCAAATTTCTTGAAAATGGCATAGGCTTCTTCGCCCATGTCCGCTTTCACGGCATAACATTGCAAACGACCGCTTTGGTCCATCACATGAAAGAATGCCGCCTTACCAAAGGAGCGCAAAGCCATGATACGGCCGGCAATGGCAAAACATCGTTCTTTGCCAAGTTGTTCCAATGCTTCCACATCGTAGCCGCCGTAGCTTTGCAATATTTCCTCAATGACATGTTTTTTCTGAAAGTCATTGGGGTAGAGCGCAACGCCAGCGTCCAAAAGGTCACATGCTTTGACGACACGATTTTTTACGACTTCATTTAAATCATCACGCGCGGCAAAGCTTTCTAACATGGAAGAAAAATAAGCCACATGGGGCGACTTGGAGGCAATCTTTACTGCCTTACGCTTTGGTTGCTGTCCCTTGTTCTCCACCGAGAATCTCCTAGAAAATTAATAACGGCTTAACATCATTAAATTTTTCGTTTTTGTTGTAATTAGAAGGGTGCTGTGTATGCACTTTAACCCATAATGAATAGAATGGCATAGGACAATATGAGAAAAAGGTCAACTCTTCCCCATGGTGTGGATGTGCTTTTTGTGAGGGCTAGCGCGAGAAAAATTGGGGCAGGCCTTGCTGCACGCAAAATCTGCCCATAATCAGATTGATACAAACTCTAGGATAAAAATTTGATTTTGATTTTTACGAATTAAACTTTATTTTTTCAAATAAACACCTTAAATAAGATACAAATAAAGCATTATTTTAAAAATTGTATTGCGGCAAAATCTTACTTTCAAAGGTAAAACCTTGCCGCAATTAAAGTTTTTTGGAAGGGCCTACCCAAAGGGCGCGCAGCGTTCCCGTTGGCGAGTTTGCGAGCTTTACGGGAATAGAGAGTGAAACGGGTCTGGGGGGAGAACCTTTTTTTCAAAAAAGGTTTCCCACCAGTAGACTTTGTCATCAGTCTGATACTATCTTTATTTTTCCAGCCAAGCGTTCACTTTGGCCGCATATTCTTCGGGGGCGTAGCTGGGTTCATCGTACATGCCTTTAAGGTCGCGCTGACGCGAAGCTTCACCCAGTAAGATGGCCGCCGCCACCGAAACATTGAAGCTTTGAATCATGCCGCGCATGGGAATGTAGATTTCGCCGTCAATATCTTCGGCCAATTCCGGCGCAACGCCGCTGTGCTCATTGCCCATGATGATGGCTGTGGGCTTACTTAAATCCCATTCGCGCAAGGGCTTGGCTGTGGGAGAGCAAGCCGTGGCTAAAATTTGCATGCCCTTGGCTTTAAGGTCGGCAAAAAGGCTAGCTTTGTTGTCATGGCGCACGGATTCCACCCACTTACGCGCCGAGGCAGAGGTTTTTCTTGCCAATACGGGAAAGGGGGTATCCGTATAATAGAGATGCACTTCGGGCACGCCAAAGGCATCGCAAGAGCGATAAATGGCCGACACGTTATGCGGGTCGTGAATATTGGCAAGCACCAAGGTTAGGTCGGGCTGGCGTTGAGCTAAAACGTGCTCAATGCGGGCACGGCGTTCATCGGTACGTGGGCGCTCTTCGGCGCTGGAAATGCGTGGCATAAAAAATCCTCCTGCCAAAATACGGTGCAGGGCTTCTTTGTGGCAAAAAAAAAGAGTAAAGGCAAGGCTTTGTTTGCTTACGCCGCGTCAAATGGGCTTTTGCAAAAATCCACCATGAAGGAAAAAACCATAAATCTACAAAAATATAGCAGATTATACTTGCCAAAAAGATTGTAAGCGGCTAATAAGCATGATGTTATTTATATTTTGTTTTGGAGGAGACTATGACAAAGACCTTTGCAATGCTTTTTGCATGTTTAACCACACTTTTGCCTTCTTTGGCCTTGGCCGCCGGAGATTACGCGCACATCCCTGGAGCTGAGCTCTCTGCACTTTGGGTTATCCCATTTGCATGTATGCTTTTATCCATTGCCATTTTCCCCGTGGCTGCCCCTCATTTTTGGCACCACAACTTTGGTAAAATTTCTGTTTTTTGGGCTTTAGCTTTCCTTTTGCCTTGCATGATTGTGTATGGTTTTTCCATTACTTTGTATGAATTTTTACATAC
>CAYJLO010000051.1:0-20604 GCA_964370835.1 uncultured Desulfovibrionaceae bacterium | reverse complement strand
AAACTTTTGGCGAATACGGCCCCGATTATTGCGCCGTCATCGACAATTACAATCCCCGTGCAGAACAACTCATTGATGACTTTAAAACGCCGCAAAAAAATCCCATCATTGCCGTATCGGTAGATATGCTTGATACAGGCATAGATGTGCCTGAAGTGTTGAATCTTGTTTTTGCCAAACCTGTAAAGTCCTATGTAAAATTTTGGCAAATGGTTGGACGAGGCACACGCCTATGCGAAAATCTTCACGGCCCTGCGCAAAATAAAGAACGCTTTTACATTTTTGATCATTGGGGAAATTGTGACTACTTCGGTGACGACCGCAATCATGAGGAAGCCGCTTCTTCCGTATCCCTTATGGAAAGATTATTTGAAGCGCGTGTGGTACTGGCAGAAACAGCTTTAAACGCTTACGATAAGCCTACCTTTGAGCGTACCATTCCTCTTATTCGTACCATGCTCAAAGCTTTGCCCGATAGTAATCTCGCCATTAAAGAAAAATACAGTCAAAAATACTATGTTCTTACTGCTGCCAACTTAGAACACTTTGAACCTGCTTTAGTAACACTTCTTCACGGCGAGCTTACGCCCCTTATGCGCCATATTCCCATTCGCGGCGAGAAGGAAGCCTTTGCTTTTGACCTGCTTATGACGCAGATACAAACAGAATTTCTTTTAGAAAGCGTGCATAGAGAAAGCCTCAAGGCAAAGCTTGATATAGCTCTTGCTGGTTTGCAAACACATATTCTTGCCGTTCAAGAGCAATTTCCTCATGTCAAAGCCTTGCGTAGTGCAGATTTTTGGCAAAAACCTTTAAATGACCTTATTCCTGCGTTGGAAGAAAAGCGTGTAGCTTTGCGTGATATAATGCAATACAGCGTGCCTGCCTCCACGGGACCTAGTGCACCTACAAAGATTGTGGATATTGCCGATGGGGATGTGCAAATACGCATTGGTGGGCCATTGCGTCCTTCAACGCAAGCCATGCAAGAATATCACAAACGAGTGCGTGATATTCTTACACCTTATTTTGAAACGCATCCCGTTTTGCGCAAACTTCGTCACGCCGAGCCCTTGTCTGGCAGTGACTTTGACCAACTGGCAGCTCTTATTTTAGCACAAAATTCCGACGTAAACTTGGACTATTTACGCCAATTTTACCCCAGCAACTTAGAATTACAAAAGGAATTACGCGCCATAGTGGGCATGGATGCTCAGGCCGTAGCCGCGCAATTTTCTGATTTTTTCATGAAATATCCCAGCCTTAACGCTTTGCAAACACGCTTTTTACAGCTTTTACAAAAGCATATTGCCACTTACGGCCCCATTGGTATGGAAAAGCTGTACACAGCACCCTTTACCACCATGAGCGCCCAAGGCCCCGAAGGTCTTTTTGGTGAAAGTCAAATACACGATTTGGAACAAATTTTACAAACTTTGGATAAACAAGAACAAACATCGGCTTAAAGTTTTTCAAAAAACTTTACCATTGAAGTAGTTAAGGACATATAATGAATAGTAGTCAATTACGCAGTCAAATAGATAAGCTTTGGACAGACTTTTGGACAGGCGGCATTACCAATCCCCTTACTGTCATTGAGCAAATTACCTATTTGATGTTTTGCCGTATGCTCGATGAATCAGAGCTCAACCGCAAGCGCATGGCAGAGCGTGTAGGCAAGCCTTTTAAGGCCTTATGGTTTGGTAAAGACCAACAAGACCTGCGCTGGAACCATTTTAAGCATATGCAAGGTGAAGATTTACTGGTTTTGGTGCGTGACCGCGTATTCCCCTTTTTGCGTAAGTTAGACCAGCCATATCGCGCCGTAGCCGTGGAAGAAAGCCAAAACAACGAAAATCAAGCCCAAGTCGGTTCTCAATTTGCTCTTGGCTCCCTCATGAAAGATGCCCAGCTTCTTATTATTAAGCCCACCTTATTGGCTTCTGCTATTGCCGCCATTGACACCATGGACATGGGCAGTACCGACGCCAAAGGCGACCTCTATGAATACTTGCTCTCAAAGCTGAGCACAGCGGGCATCAATGGGCAATTCCGCACCCCAGAGCATATTCGCGAGGCCATGGTGGAAATGCTGGCTCCTGAGCCCACGCACATTGTGGGCGACCCAGCGTGTGGAACCGCTGGCTTTCTCGTAAAAACCCTTGAATATTTACGTAAAACACATACGTCACCCGATATGGTTTACAATGGGGAAGACGGTAAGCCCGTATATATTGGCGATAAGCTCACCCCTTATCAAGAGCATATCAATAGCCATATGTTTCGTGGTTTTGACTTTGACGTGACCATGTTACGCGTATCTGCCATGAATATGATGCTACACGGCGTAGAAGGACAATGTATCTTTTTTCAAGATACGTTATCAGAAGGCTTTAAACAGAACTACCCCGTGGAAGTTAAAGAGCATTTTGACATTATTCTGGCCAATCCTCCCTTCAAAGGCAATATCGACACCGACGACATAGCCCAAGAGCTCACTCGCAAAGTAAAAAGCAGCAAGACTGAATTGCTCTTTCTTGTGCGTATGCTAGAAATGCTTAAACTGGGTGGGCGCTGCGCCGTCATCGTTCCCGACGGTGTGCTCTTTGGCGCTAGTAAAGCCCATGTGGCCTTACGCTCCCTTTTATTGGATGAAAATCAATTGGACGGCGTTATCTCCTTACCTTCAGGCGTTTTCAAACCCTATGCAGGAGTGAGCACAGCTATACTGCTTTTCACCAAAGGTGGTAAAAGCAAAGACGTTTTCTTCTTTGACGTGCAAGCGGACGGTTACAGCCTTGATGATAAGCGTAATAAAATTGACGCTGACGATTTACCTGCATTGTTAAAAGCGTGGAACAATCGTGATATCACAAAAATGACTGACCGCAAGAGCAAAGCCTTTTTTGTGAATGCAGAGGAAATCCGCGGGCATAAATATGATTTATCTATTTCAAAATACAAAGAATACGAACGTGTAGAAGAAGTGTATGAACCACCTTTAGTTATACTGGAGCGCATGGAAGCCTTAGAGAAGGATATTATGGCTGATATGGCGAGCTTGAGAGGGATGTTGTAATGGCAAATTTTCAGCCTACACAGATTTTTGAGCATATAGAGAAAATTTCTACTTGGAATCCGCGTATTTCTAGTGATAGCAAACCATTCACCTACGTGGACTTAAGCTCTGTAGACCAAGGAAAAAAAGAAATATGCAAAACATCATTAATACTACCAAACGAAGCCCCAAGTAGAGCTCGACAGCTTATTTCAAAAAATGATGTTCTTGTTGCTACTGTACGCCCTAATTTAAATGCAGTAGCTCTCGTCAGCGCAAGGCTTGACGGTGCAACAGCTTCAACTGGTTTTTGTGTTCTCCGCCCAAATCAAAAAACTTTAGACAGTCGCTATTTATATCATTGGGTTCAAAATAAAATATTTATTGAAAATATGATGTCAAAAGCAACAGGGGCGAGCTATCCAGCTATCAGTGATAAAATCATAAAAGAAAGTACAATCCCTACGCCTAAAATTGAAGAACAAAAACGCATTGCCGCCATTTTAGATAAAGCCCACAGCATTCGCCAAAAACGCCAGCAAAATTTAGAAAATGCCGATGCCCTCATTAAGAGTATTTTTCTGGATATGTTCGGCGACCCTGTGATTAATCCGATGGGGTGGAAACCAAAGGAATTTGATTTTTTTGCTGATATAGATACTAAAATGACTACAGATTTTGAAAAATATTCTGAGCAACCTCATATTGGGATTGATAGTATTGAAAAAGAAACTGGAAATTTAGTAAGGTATCGAACTGTCAAAGAAGATAATTTGGTCAGTGGCAAATATATATTCACACCAAAACACATTATTTATAGTAAAATACGCCCTAATCTTAACAAAGTAGCCTTGCCAAATTTTTCTGGGCTTTGTTCTGCTGATGCATATCCCATTCTTCCAAAGGACAGCTGTGAACGACTGTATCTAGTACATATCATGCGGTCAAAACTCTTTTTAGAACATATTCTCCCATTAAGCGGAAGAACTAATATTCCTAAAGCAAACAAGGAACAAATTAGAAAATTTGTTATGCCACTTCCCCCTATTGACCTACAAAACCAATTCGCTGAAATAGTCACAAAAATTGAGGCACAAAAAGCAAAACAAAAAGAACATCTGCACGAATCCAACCAAGCTTTTAAGGCTTTGCAACAAGAGTATTTTGGATAGGAGAATATCATGAGTAATGAACAAGATGCGGCAACACAAGTTATGACAGGGGCAGCGCAAGAGCTTGTAAAATCCAGTTACAATGACCTTGTACACCCCACTGTAAAAGCTGTTGGTGAAATTGTAGCGTTACCTTTTCAAGCTGTAAGTGCGGCACTCACACCTCTTAAAGTATGGATTGCTCATAAAAATCATAGCTATCAAGAAGTGGTATCACTTCTAGCTAAGAAACTCGAAAATATTCCCCCTGAAAATATAGTTCCGCCAGAACCATATATTGGTGTACCTGCTTTGCAACAAATAAGCTATTGCATGGACAACGAAGAACTGCGTAATATGTATGCTAATCTTTTGGCTCGTGCTATGAACAAAGATACAAAAAATGATGTGCATCCAAGTTTTGTTGAAATAATTAAAAATTTATCACCAGATGAGGCCGTTTTATTAAAATATATTTGTACTTATTTTACAGATTTAAAGTTCGCAAATATTCCCACGATATCTCTGCATAAGATGAATAATCCTATGGAGTATGAAGTTATTATAAGTAGATTTTCTAATTTTCCAGAAAAGGCAGGTTGTCAGCAACAACCATATGTGAAGAAATATTTTGATAATCTTGAACGACTTAAAATTATTGATTTTAATGTGAATGAGCTAGTTAATGATGTTTTTTATAAAGATTTAATTGAAAATGATTTTATAAAAGAATCTAGGTATAAAATACATAAAAAATTTGACGGTAAATTTAACTGTGATTATGCGAAAAATCATTATGCTTTAACAGATTTTGGTATAAGCTTTTGTAAAATTTGCATACTTGACTAGACAGGAGCAAAGCATGTCAAACCAACTTTCTTCTATAGATGAAATAAAGATAGTATATGCTCGAATTAAAGGTATCGAACAAGCTATAGCACAAATTGGAGCTAATGGTGCTGTTCGCTCACCTATTGGAAAAGACATAAGTGCTTGCGCTAAGGCTCTTTCAAAAGCTACTGGAGTTAATTTTTCTGAACTTACTATACCTGATAAATATTACTATATGGTTCCTCAATGGGGATGGATTGTATCTAGACAATTAGCAGAAAGTAAAGTTGCACAAATTATAAATATTATAGAGCAGGTCTATCATTATAGTGACCCCTCCCTTGAAGCAGGAACTGCCTATAATTTCATAAAAGACACAATCTTAAAATCTCGCTGCGCAGATTTGCTCTCAGCCGATAAACATTTTGATAGAGTTATTAATCAAGCTACACTAGTTTTTGAAGACCGTTTGAGAGAAATTTGTGGTCTTGGCAACCTCAGTGCAGATGATTTAATTAACCAAGCTATAGGTGCAAAACCCGAAAAAATAATACGTTTCAGTGAAGATGTGAATGTACACTCAGGCTATTATTTCATGTGTCGAGGTATTATTTCCGCCTTTAGAAACCCCACACACCATGAAGTTATTGACTCCATAACCAGAGAAGAAGCTTTAAAGATTTGTGGCTTTATTGATACCATGCTTTCTGTTTTGAATACATGTAACATTCATAGAGAAGAATAGTCATACACAATTTTACAAACTTTTTTGCATACAGCTCAAGAAATAAAATTTGCAAGTAAAAACAAATAGCTAAGTTTTCACATCGTAAAAACAATACACTACTATCAAATATAACTTTCGACATTATACAGCAATCACTTGTGCTCGCCTCTAAATACAGCTATACTTGTAGTGTAAAACATATATTTTCGCTAAGAGGTGGTAGTATGACAGAAAATGAACTCATTTGTGCTATACATCAAGGCATTCACACTGCTAATATGACCCTCACTAAATGGACAAGTGACGCTTTTCTTAGTGAGCTTGCTGCCGAAGGCTTCATGGTTACGTATATCATGCAAGAAATCATGAATCTTGATAGCCCGCCGCCTTTTATCCGTCCCGAAGCACGTATCAGCGAGCTTAAATGCTTCTCTGGCAAAGCACACAAAGGCCCTGCATGTGACAGAACAGGTGGCACGGGGCGTGTGGATATAGCCACCTTCAACAGTAAAAATCAGCTTAAATTTGTCATTGAAGCTAAGTGTTCCTACGCTTGGCAAGAATCTTACATTGATGACATGAAAAGACTTATAAAAATGCAACGTGAATTTAGTAAAAATCACGATGCCACAGCCATGCAAGCGGGAATATTTGCCGCTTTCGTGCATACCTATAGTACTCGTGGCCTTGAAAGAGCTGAAGAACAACTAGAAAGCCGTCTTGATGACTGGGAAGAAAAGCTCTTTGCCAGTAAAGGAAGACGTGATGATGTAAAAATCTACTGTAGTCGTTCTCACATCGACCCGTGTATATTTTATGCAGACGATTCCATACACATGGCTACCTCTCTCTGCGCTGTCGTTAAATCTGCTTAGGAGGATATATGCGCTTAAAATCCATGACTGTAAAAAACTTTAAAGGCATCGATGAGCACGGCATTACCATTGATTTTGCCCCCATTACCATGCTTTTTGGGCCCAATAATGCAGGAAAAAGCACCATCCTACAAGCAATGCTTCTTGCGCGTGAAGTTCTTTGCCATAATAGCGCAGATACAAATACCGTACACGGCGGCGGCGATAGCATTAGCCTTGGAAGCTTTGCTGACTATGTGCATAAACATGAAGAGTGGCGCGAGGTGTCTTTACGTTTTGATATGGAGATTGATGAGTTACCAGACTATTTTGACTATTATGAAAATGGTTGGGATAATAATATAAGACGTGAAGCAGAATTTTTACTTGCCTCTATTGATACAGTTGGAGTGGAACTTGTTATTTCAGAAGGTGTTTTTGACGAGTATATTATTTACATAAATGGCTATAAATTTACAGCAATTTTCATTGATAGTGCCATAAAAAAATGTTTTTTTGAAGGGTGCAATCCCTATGTTTTTTTGGAAGAAGGTGCTGAAGAGGAATTTCAAGAAAAAATTCAAGAAGCAATAGAATTACATGAAATAAATAATGAAGATAGTACAATTGTGGACGTTGTAGATACGCTTTTCAATAATATTAGCTTACTTTTAGCTCCTATGACTAGCATTCCCCAATTTGTTCTCCAAAACACAACTCTTATTACAAGTAATTCAAGCTGGATAGTGCCTCTTTTGGATGATAAAGGGGAATTGGAAATGCCATTTGATGGAAAGTTGCCTTTTAATTTTGATATAAACCTTGAACTTGAAACAGATTTACTGTCTCGAAGTGAAGAGCAAGAAAAACTTGATAAGGATATGTTTCAGCTTGCTACACTGCGGGAACAACTCCTTTCTTCACTTATTCTTGGACCTGGCAAACTCCTCAAAGAAGAACTTGAAAAAATATTATATATAGGGCCATTAAGAGAAGTACCTCAGCGAAATTTTATACCGGAAAAAGTAGAAAATGTAGAAGGCTGGGCAGAAGGCTATGCCGCATGGGATAAAATCGCCACAGGGGATGAAGAAGAGATTAGAAAAATTAACTCTTGGTTCCATGGGGAAGGTTCTCTTAACATTAGGTATAAAATTGTCCGTAAAAAAATCTTAGAAATAGAGGAACAAAACCCCTTAATTTCTGCTTTAGGCGAGCTGCTTGTTAATGATTTTGATGATAAAAAAATTCCTTTATTACGAAGATTCATAGAAGAAAGCCCCCGAAAAACTAAATGGGCTTTGGTGAATGTGAACAACGATGTTGAAGTACATCCTTGTGATATGGGTACAGGCATCTCACAAGTTATGCCCGTTATTGTCGCTTCTGCTCTGGCAAAATCAGGTGACATCATCAGCATGGAACAACCTGAATTACATATACACCCCCGCTGGCAAGTCGCTTTGGGTGACTTATTTATCAAGGCCGTAAATGCCCACGAAACTCCGCCTTTATTTTTGATAGAAACGCATAGCGAGCACTTATTGTTGCGATTTTTAAGGCGTATACGAGAAACTAGTTCAAAAGAGATACCTTCAGAAGATTTAAACTTTTATAAGGAAAATATTTTAGTAAATTACATATTTACAAAAAACAACATAACAACAGTTAAGAAATTATCTATTACTGAAAGTGGTGACTTTTCCGAAAGATGGCCACATGGCTTTTTCATGGAACGTGAAGAGGAGATTTTCTAATGCATTATGAGTATGCTATTGAGCCCAATTCATTAACTGGTGATTTTAAGACATTTAAATTTATTGCAGATAAATTTGGTTGCCATTGTGGACGCTTGATTAGTGAGTTTCCGACTAAATGGAAGAGAAAGGTAAATAGTATAGTAAAGCAGCCTAACAGTGGCTTTTCAGATATGCAAATAAAAATAGTTTCAAAATTTCTTCAAAATGACAAAAACTTTGTAACATTTCTAGGCAGTTTTCCAGATGACGAAAGCTGGATTAATAGTGCAGTAAAAGCGCATAAAATTAAATCATTTCGAGCAATTATTGCAACAGAAAATACTCATGGCTACGATTACATTATTCCGATTGATACGTTATGGGAAAAAGACCATCCTCTATTCATAGTTCCTTTTGAATGCTCAATGCCAAAAACAGAGCAAGGTTTTTTTGATGCAACAAAGCTACTTCTAAACCATGCGCAACATGTCTTGTTTATTGACCCATTATTTCGAAATGTCAGATTTTATAAAACTTTAAAGTTAATGTTAGAACAAGTTCATCCTAGCTGTGCTAATATAAGGTATATTTCAAAAGTTTCCCCGCAAGGGGAAAATCCTTCATATCGCATAGATGAACTTAAACGAGAATTACCTCAATATATCCCAACAGGAACAAAAATAGAAATAATTTTGTTGAACAAGCAAACTAACTTTGGCAATCATAATAGATTTGTTCTCACAGAAAAGGGTGGCATAAAATTTCCATGGGGTTTAGATTTGTTAGACAACTACATAGACACGATAAATCTTATGGATGTTAAGACGCATGAAGATAAATTTAATGAATTTAATGAGATTGATGAAAATATTATTGCTGAAAAATTCTCAATTCCTGAATAAAATATAGTTGTTCATGCTTTGTCAATGCAATATTATGAGGACATGTTATGAAAATACAAAAAATTATGATAGAAAACTACAAGTGTTTTAAGGGTAAGTTTTCTTTAAACCTCAATCCTAACATAAACATTATAGCAGGTGATAATGAGGCTGGAAAATCCACAATTATCGAAGCTGTTTACTTAGCTTTGACTGGAGTTTTGCACGGTAAATATTTAAAGAACAACATCAATTCTTACATTTTTAATAATGAACTTGTAGCTGAATATGTTAACAGCATTAAAGATTCAGAATTAGAAAATCTACCTCCACCGTATATTTTAATTGAATTATATTTTACCCCAGAGGAAGGAATAGACCATCATTTTTCTGGGAATAAAAATACTGATGGCTCAAACAACGCATGTGGAATTTATTTTAAAATTGAATTTGATGAAGAGTACGCTTCTGAGTATGCCGAGCTTATAGATAACGGGGAGATTTCGTCTGTCCCTGTAGAATATTATAAAATCACATGGAGCTCATTTGCTCGTGATTCAATTACTTCTAGGTCAATCCCCATAAAGCCAGCAATCATTGATTCATCGACATATCGTTTTAAGAGTGGCTCCGATGTCTTTATATCCCAAATAGTCTCAAACATCTTAGAAGAAAAAGAAAAAGTTGCAATAATACAAGAGCATCGTAAGTTTCAAGATACCTTTGCAGATGCTTCTTCCATAAAAAGTATCAATGAAAAAATAAAGCAATCATTTAATATTTTAAATAAAAAAGTCGAAATTTCGGTGGACATGTCATCGCACAATGCATGGCAAAATTCGTTAATGACATATTTAGAAGATGTACCATTTCATCATGCAAGTAAAGGCGAACAGGGTATCATAAAAACTGAGCTTGCAATAAACCATTCTCAACAACATAACTCAAGTTTGCTTTTGATTGAGGAAATAGAGAATCACCTTTCTTTCAGTAGATTAAATGAAATATTGCATCATATATGTAGAAACTCATCAGAAAATCAGATTATTATCTCTACGCACAGCAGTTTTGTAGCTAATAAGCTAGGCTTTAATAATATCACTTTATTAAATAAAAATAATGTATTTTCATTTTCCTCTTTGGAAGCAGATACTTTTAAATTTTTCATGAAGCTTGCTGGGTATGATACGTTGAGACTTTTGCTATGTACAAAGGCTGTGCTTGTTGAAGGTCCTTCGGATGAGTTGATTTTTCAAAAGGCATATTTAAATAAGAACGGAAAATTGCCCATAGAGGCTGGTATAGATGTAATTTCTGTGGGGCTAACTTTTAAAAGATTCTTAAATATTGCAAAGAGTATTTCTAAAAAAGTAGCTGTAATTACAGATAATGATGGAGATTATACAAACAACATACAGAAAAAGTATGCTGACTATGCAACGTTAGACTTTATAAAAATTTGTGCTAGTAATGATAACACTAAAAACACTTTAGAGGTTCATTTTTATCAAGATAATATAGCCAATCTGGCATTATTGAAGAAAATTCTTAAAATCAAGAAAAACGGACTAGAAATACGGGACCATATGTTGACCAATAAAACTGAGTGGGCTTTAAATATGTTTGAATATGAGGATACAGAGCAAGAAATAGTTTTTCCTCAATATATTTTAGATGCTGTAAGTTGGTGTGATGAGTAACAATAAATTTATGCTTGCAGCGGCAGGAGCTGGGAAAACAACATATCTTATTCATGAAGCACTTAGCTCTCAAGAAAATATTCTTATTCTGACGTATACAGAAAACAATAGAGATGAAATAAAAAGTAAATTTATAAGAAAAAATGGATATATACCTTCAAATATTACCATTAGCACGTGGTTTTCTTTCTTGATAAAGCATGGTGTTAAACCGTATCAAAGTGTTATGCATCCTGACTTGGAGGTAAAGACAGTAGCTGGTCTTAGTTTTATCAATGGGGGCGCTTCAGGCGTAAAATATACTTTTAAGGGGCGTCCTGTGCTATATAGTGGGGAAAAACGTGAAGAAATGATGCGGCATTATTTTGATAAAAATATAAGAATTTACTCTGATAAACTGTCTAAATTTACAGTAAAGTGCAACAAGCTAATCAAAGGGGCTGTAGTAGATAGGATAAGCAAAATTTACGATAAAATTTTTATCGACGAAGCCCAAGACATGGCGGGCTACGATTTAGAATTTTTTGCATTGCTCATGAAATCCCAATCTACAGTAGTTATGGTTGGTGACCCTCGACAAGTTATCTATAAAACACATCACTCAACAAAAAATGCAAAATTTAAAGATGGTAAAATTAAAGAATGGCTTTTGGCAAATGCTAGGAAAATATCGTGTGATATTGACGAAGCAACCCTCAATGTATCTCATAGATGTCATCAACATATATGTGAATATTCTTCTTTACTGTACCCTATGTATGGCAAAGTTGATGCATGCTCATGTTGTAGGGATGATGGAGACCACTGTGGTGTGTTCATTCTACGAAAAAGCCAAACGCTTGAGTATTTAAATATTTATACTCCGACACTGTTAAAATGGAATGCTGGGGCTAAAATACATGCAGGCTTTGCATCTTATAACATGGGAGAAGCTAAAGGGTTGTCTTTTGACAGAGTTTTAATTTACCCTACGGATGCAATGGAAGATTGGATTTTTTCTCATTCAGGCAAACTAGCATCCATAACTCGTGCAAAATTTTATGTAGCTTTAACGCGTGCTAGACATAGTGTAGCTATTGTAATTGACGATAAACATAAGCTTTGGACTAATCTTCCTCCAGATGTTCAAGTTGTTAATTTTTGAACATAAATTTTTGGAAATCATTCTAGGTAAGTAGTGCTGACTTTTTTCTCTACACAGAAAAAAGCTTGCTTTTTGTTTTATTTTTTTCTACCATAGCATCACGAGGTGACGTATGATAGAAAGAACAGCGTATTTACAAAAACTCATAGGTTTTAAGGATAAGGACGTTATCAAGGTTGTCACAGGTGTGCGGCGTTGTGGTAAGTCTACGCTTTTTAAGCAGTTTATGGAGCATTTGAAAAGTACGGGTGTGGCTGAAAATCAGATAATCTTCATCAACTTGGAAGACCTTGCTCATGAGGATTTGCTGGATTACAAGAAGCTGTATGCCTATATCAATGAGCGTTTACTGCCCGATACACCTTGTTATGTTTTCGTGGATGAAGTGCAACAATGTCCGCAATTTGAAAAGGTCATTGATAGTCTGTTCATAAAGCCCCATGTGGATGTGTATATCACGGGCTCTAATGCCTATATGCTTTCTGGTGAGCTTGCTACTTTGCTTTCTGGTCGCTATGTGAGCATTGATATGCTACCTTTGTCCTTTAAGGAATATTACTCTGGTTCTAGTTATAACAATGTGACGGCAGTTGAAGATATACTTAACGAATCAAATATGTTAAAACCTAACCGAGAAGAAGCCTTTAATTCCTACATAAAGCACGGCTCTTTTCCGTATCTCTTACAAATTACAAATAATCCAGAACTCATAAACGATTACCTCGAAGGCATTTATAATACCATTCTAGTGAAAGACGTTGCCGTGCGTGAAGGCATTGGCGATGTGTCTTTGTTAGAAAGCATTGTGCGAGTTCTGGTAAGCTCTGTAGGGAGCCCTGTTTCTGGCAATAAAATCAGCAATACTATCCAATCGGCAGGGCGCAAAATCTCCGTCAATACGGTGGATACCTATCTTCGAGCTTTAAACAACAGCTTCATTTTCTATAAGGTTGACCGCTTTGACGTTAAGGGGCGGCAATATCTCAAAACACTGGGCAAATATTATCTTGTGGACTCAGGTCTTAGAAATTTACTTCTCTCGTCTCAAAGCCAAGACTTGGGGCATGTCATTGAAAACATCGTCTACTTAGAGCTGTTACGGCGTGACTACCAAGTCTACATAGGCAAGGTGGGTGAAAAAGAAGTGGATTTTGTGGCTAAAAAAGCAGACGGCTTTGTGTATTATCAGGTAGCCGCTTCCGTCCTTGACCCCAGCACTTTAGAGCGTGAGCTTGCTCCACTCAATGCTATTAAAGACCACTTTCCCAAAGTGCTCCTCACGCTTGACGCCATCGGTAGTGGCACTACCCATAATGGCATTAAACAAGTACACCTCATAGATTGGCTACTGGGTGATGAGTAAGGTGTAGTAAAATTTGTTGGTATACTTTTTTGTTGTAACACACAAATATTACATACTTTCCCTCGTCATCCAACCACGTCCAACAAAGTTTTTTGAAATATTTTTTATTTGTGGGTACATTTGTTGGTATTTAAAAAAATTTAACATCAATTTTACAAATGATTTCGAACATCTAAACAAGCTTCTTGGATTCGTCCCGGGGAGCCAGTAAGTTCAAGCCTTTACGACGAAAGTTGTAAAGGCTTTTTCTTGTACTACCTCATTTTGTACTACCCCTGTACTACCTTTTCCCATGAAAAACAGTGAAGCAAATTAAAATTATGTGGGCCTAGGCATGATAATTTTTTATTCCATGCTTGTAAAAGGGGTCTTCATCAAAGATAGGGGCAACAAGACCCGGTATGTGTTTTCTAACGGTTAAAAGTTCTCATTTCTGGGAGCGTAAACTGATGTCACAAGCTCCAGCCCTAGCCACTCTTCTCTCTAATAACAAAGCACGCGGACACGCAAACGATAATTTTCAAAGTCCTTAAAACTGTAGGCTCGACGCTGGATGAGTTTCATTTTCCGATGGAAGCCTTCTGTTATGCCATTATTTCGGAGCACAGATAATTTTGCATAAAAACATGAACTTTCCGCATTCTGGAAAGAATCTCGTATAGGGTCTCCTCGTAATGTAACAACCATTCTTGGAGGAACTTATATGGAATGCACTCATGCTTTGTGCAAAAAACAAAATACCCTTTGGCAGATTTTAACCATCGGCTTTTTGGTGTGCGCTTTAGCATATGGAATTCATACTGCCTTGCGCATAAAGGCTCTAGATGAAGCCATCTATTTTGAGGCAACGCCGCTTATTTCTGCTATTTTAGATGGCGATAATGCGCAGATTGCAAGTCTGTTAGAGGATGGTGCGCCGCCCAATGAGTTTTACGCTCGCGGCATAACGCCCCTTATGGAAGCAAGCCTCATGGGCAACGTGGAAGCCGTAAAGCTTCTTTTGCAATATGGCGCACATGTCAACATGGCTGATGGTGAAGGCAAGCAAGCACTAAGCTATGCAAGCCGGCACGGACATGTGGAAGTGGTGAAAACGCTTTTGCAAGCAGGAGCGCACATCAACGCACAAGATGACATGGGCATGACCGCCTTGCATTATGCGTATTTATATGCTACGGCGCAAACTGTGTCGTATTTACGTGCATATGGTGTCAATGAAACTATTTTGGACGCAGACGGACACAGGGCTGATTATTATGCTGGTAAGTAATTTGTGCCCATTAGTTTTTTGCTTTAAATGGATTACATGGAATGAGGGCATACACTATGCCAAGTAAAATTAACAGCGACGCCACAGCGGGCGAAAAGCTGTTACGGCTTTTTCGTAAGCTCATGGTTGATGGGCGTAAGCATTTCCAAGCGAGTTTAGCGGAGGAATTTCAGTGTTCGCCGCAGACTATTATTCGCCTTATAAGCGAAATTGAAAGTGTGGTGGGCATTGGCCTTGAGTCCGGTATTGAAAACCGCAAAAAATGGTACCGTATGAATACCATTTCTCGCTCACGTTTAGGTCTGGAGTTTGAGGAGCTTCGCTATCTTGCCTTATGCCGTGACCTCGCTGAGCCAGTCCTTCCTGCTCCTGTGCTTTATAGAATAGACGATACTCTGTTCAATCTTTCCGTACTAATGGCTGACCACGACTACGCCCAACGAGATAAGGTGCAAGAAAAGCAATTTGGCTTTTATAGCAAAGGCAGAATTGACTACACGCCGCATCTTGCACACATGGAAAAAATCACACAATCCATAGAAAATAATCAAGTTTGCCTTTTACGCTATAAAGCTTCTGGCAGTGATACGGTCAAAGAACATCGTTTTGTTCCGCACCGCATTGTTTCCATGAATGGCGCATTGTATGTGCTGGGTGCAACGCTTGAAGAAGATTTTTTGCGTAGAAAACACTACATAAATTTTGCCATTCATAGAATAATGTATATTATCTTATTAGATAAGACTTTTACGCTGACATTTCCTAAAGACCATGCGCAAACCTTCGGCTTGCCTTGGCATGAGCCTAAAAGCTTTTCCATCCGCTTTGTAGCAGGAAAAGCCGCAGACTATGTGCGTGAGCGCATTTGGGCCGATGAACAAAAGCTTGAGGAACTGGAAGACGGCGGCTTGATTTTGCACATCATCACTCGTAGCGAACCTGAGCTTATGGCTTGGGTGCGCAGCTTTGGGGATGGGGTGGAAGTGGTTTAATTCTAAATCTATAGGTTAGAAAAATATATGCGGTTTGTTTTTTATGGAATAGCTTTTGTCATTTTGATGGCTGTATTTTACTCGTTACCAACATTGGTACAAGTGGTTATTTTAGCAGCCAATACAGCTATACCAGACCCTATTCCTGTAGTTGACGAAGTTTTGATGAGCTTTTCTGTATTCAGAAAAATTAATAATTTAAGAAAGGCAGGGCAATTTGTAATTAAGCATCAGGATATAATCACAGCAGTTTTTGTCGCAGTGGTTATAGGTACTGTTTGTCTTGTGCTTACAGTTTTGTAGGTGTCTTTATTAACCTAAATTATCACGAGGAAAAAATGAGTATTTTTAAAGTTCTAGGCGGTATTGCCATTGGTGTAGGTGCAGTTGCAGCAGCTCCCTTTACAGGAGGAGGCTCCGTTTTAGGTGCTGCAACTCTTTTAGGCTCTTTAACTGGCGCAGGAGCAATAGCGAGTGCTGTAGGTGCCGGTACAGTGGGCGCAGCAGCAGGAGTAGCTCTTTCTGTTAAGGAGAAGAATGACCAAACAAGTAAAGAACAACACGCACGAAATGAAGGTGTAAAAGCTGGTGAGCTTCTCGCTAGTCAAAAATATGAAGCTAGACTCAAGAAGGCAGACTCAGATTTACAACGAATACGAGCGCAAGCCAATCTGCTGCAAGAAGGTACAGCGGAGTATAATAAGTTTTGCAAGCAAATTGTAGCCATGTTTGGTGTAGGCTTGGCAGTAGCGTATTGTGATGGACATTTAGCACCAGAGGAACAGGAGGAGCTTGTGAACATACTTGCAGGTAAATCTGCAGCATCCTATCCTGCTGAAATTACAAATGCTATAGAGCTATTAGAGAAAAATCCTCCCAGTTTTGAAAAAGCTGTGAGGGAAGCTGAAAACGCGGGTGTGCCACAAGCTGTTATTGATGGAATTATCATTGCGACAGTATATGCCGACAATGTAACAGCACCACAAGAACAAGCTCTTATAAGCCAGTGGGAACGCATGTCCTATTCTGTTCAATAAACATCAATCATTTAAGGATGTCCTAGCATATTCAAAGAGGTTTTTATGTCTATTTTAAAACGTGGTGCTTTTGCACATAATCCTCACGCTAAAGCAAGTCTTGAGCAAAAAACACAGGCCGATGGGTACGCAGCTATTAAGGCTACTTGTAATTCACGAGAAGTTCAATGTGCTGCACTTTTGGGGCAAATTGATAACGCTGTTGTTGAGTTAAATAAGCCTATTTCTGTATCAGCAAACGAAGTGGATAGCTTGCTTACAGAAGTGTATACTATGGCAGATGCTAATAACGTAGAAGACAGCATACTAACTCCCATATTTATGAGTGTTATTGATGGTGCTATGCGTTCTTTTAAAGTCTCTGCCAAATTAGGATTAACGCCTTCTCGCGTTTACAATGAGTGTGCAAATTTTCGATACGGAAAGCCTGCGCCTATAAGTCACGGGACAGACTCTTATACGGAGTTTAAGAGTGAAGAGTTTGATAAGCGTGATAGACAATCTATGCAAGTAAAAGAAAATGACGGAACATCGAGGGATATTAATTCTAATGATTTACGCGACAAAAATGCGATGGATAATTATAAAGATGAATATTTCAATGGTGAAAAAGTTGCTGCGGATGAATATGCACCCAGTGAGACTGTATATGTAAATAATGATGAAGCTTTTGACGCAACAGGTATATTAAGAGATGGTAAAGCTTATCATTTAGAAAGTGCAGAAACAGATCATATTATTCCTTGTAAAGTTATTTGTGAGCAATTGAAAAAAAATAAAGCTCTTGAGCTTGATGATATTAAAAATATTACAAATTGCGATGATAATTTAGCTGTAACAAGTTTAAAAACAAATCGTAGGAAGGGTAAAAAAACAAACTCAAAATTTATACAAGAAAATGAAGAAAATCTGAGTACTGAACAAAAATCAGCAATGATTGAAGCAGAAAAAAATGCAAAAAAAGGTGTCGAAAAGCATCAAAATGCAGCTGTAATGAAAAATTTACGCACAAATAGAAATATCCAAAAAACCTTTGCTAAAGATGCAGGCACAGCGGCTCTTGCGCAAGCAGGTGGCGAAGTCATTCTTTACATTCTCAAACCCATTTATTTTGAAATGAAAGATTCCATTCAAAACGGTATTGAGAAGGGTGTTTCCGAAAAAAGTTTTTCCGAAGCTATTAAAGTGCGCTTTGAACGAGTGAAAAAATATATTTTAGAAAACTCCTTAAGCAAAGTTGCCTCTAATGCTTTTGATTTCTTAAAGTCCTTTGTTTCTGTACTGATAGAAGCAATTATAGGTTGCCTTGCTGGCGTATTCAAAATGGTATGGCGGTTAATCAAAGAAGGCTTCAAAATTGTGGCAGGAGCGGCAAAAATTCTTGCAGATAAAAATAAAAGCCTTGCTGAAAAGGGGGACGCCATTCTTCGATTAGCAGCAGTTTCTATCTCTGCAGCAGCAGGAATTTATATTGACGGAGCCATTAAAAACTTAGGCATACCTGAGCCTTGGTCTACACTACTTGCTTCTGTAGTGTCAGCCACTGTTGCCGCTGGTATTTTATATCTTTTGAATCAGTTAGATGTTTTCAATGTAAAAAGGGATAAACGTCAAAAGCGAATCTTAGAAATTTTAGATGAAATGAACGAACAAGTTGCTCTTGAAGCAAAAATTCCCTTGGAAACGACACCGTATACATATTCTATAGCAATGTAATAAAACTAGTAAAAAAGAGAGGCAAACATGGCAAATGACAGTAAAATTGAAGTGTTAAATGTAGATAACATGGAACAAGAGGCTAAACAGCTTATTAGTGCAAGAAAATCGTTTAAAGTTTGTGGTGTAGCAGCTATGGCACATGTTGTTACGGTACTTGAAAGAATGATTGAGTCTCAAAACTTATCGTGCAGAGTATATACTGCGAAACGTGGCGCTGCACTAGCAACAGGTCTTATACCAACAGGATTAACTCAATTAACTGCCTTAGGAACAGCTATAGGAATTGCCGCGCATAATATAGCTACATGGAATCCAGATTACGAAATTGCTAAACACCTCATTGATAATAGTGTTGAAGTAATTTATAAAAAAGGATAACTTACACACTATTATTACTGATTACGAATTTTTTAACATCTTTAAAACGCAAACTTTTTTCTCTGCACAGAAAAAAGTTTGCGTTTTGATTTATTTTTTTCTACCATAACATCACGAGGTGACGTATGATAGAAAGAACAACGTATTTACAAAAGCTTATAGGTTTTAAGGATAAGGACGTTATCAAGGTTGTCACAGGTGTGCGGCGTTGTGGTAAGTCTACGCTTTTTAAGCAGTTTATGGAGCATTTGAAAAGTACGGGTGTGGCTGAAAATCAGATAATCTTCATCAACTTGGAAGACCTTGCTCATGAGGATTTGCTGGATTACAAGAAGCTGTATGCCTATATCAATGAGCGTTTACTGCCCGATACACCTTGTTATGTTTTCGTGGATGAAGTGCAACAATGTCCGCAATTTGAAAAGGCCATCGATAGTCTTTTCATAAAGCCCCATGTGGACGTATATATCACAGGCTCAAATGCTTATATGCTTTCTGGTGAGCTTGCTACCTTGCTTTCTGGGAGGTATGTGAGCATTGATATGTTGCCTTTGTCCTTTGCTGAATATTTTTCTTTCGTACAAGACAGTGTAAGCACAAACAAGGAAGAAGCTTTCAATACCTACATAAAGCACGGCTCTTTTCCGTATCTCTTACAAATTACAAATAATCCAGAACTCATAAACGATTACCTCGAAGGCATTTATAATACCATTCTAGTGAAAGACGTTGCCGTGCGTGAAGGCATTGGCGATGTGTCTTTGTTAGAAAGCATTGTGCGAGTTCTGGTAAGCTCTGTAGGGAGCCCTGTTTCTGGCAATAAAATCAGCAATACTATCCAATCGGCAGGGCGCAAAATCTCCGTCAATACGGTGGATACCTATCTTCGAGCTTTAAGCAACAGCTTTATTTTCTATAAGGTTGACCGCTTTGACGTTAAGGGGCGGCAATATCTCAAGACGCTGGGCAAATATTATCTTGTGGACTCAGGCCTCAGAAATTTACTCCTTTCGTCTCAAAGCCAAGACTTAGGGCATATCATTGAAAACATCGTCTATTTAGAGCTGTTACGGCGCGACTACCAAGTCTACATAGGTAAGGTGGGTGAAAAAGAAGTGGACTTTGTGGCTAAAAAAGCAGACGGCTTTGTGTATTATCAGGTAGCCGCTTCCGTCCTTGACCCAAGCACCTTAGAGCGTGAGCTTGCTCCGCTCAATGCCATTAAAGACCACTTTCCCAAAGTGCTCCTCACGCTTGATACCATCGGCAGCGGCACTACCCACAACGGCATTAAGCAAATACACCTTATAGATTGGCTACTGGGTGATGAGTAAGGTGTCGTAAAATTATGTGGGCTTAGGCATGATCAGATAATTTTTTATTCCATGCTTGTAAAAATGGTCTGCTCTTCTGAGTCTTCTTTATAGCCTAGATTTGTCTGGTACGCTGTGTCATACGTATCACTGTTTAGCAATAAAATGGACGATAGTGTCTCTACGCACAAACGAAGGCTGATCTTAAAAAGTTCCGGCTCATGAGGGCATGTGGAAAACTCGTTGTGAAGATGCTGTAATATACTGTTTTTGTTTTTTTGGTTATGGTGTTTTTCATGCAAATGAATAGCAATGGCTTGTAAGGTTGCGTTGTTCACTAATTGTGTTGCTTGTTCATGGATGGCATGAACAAGATTATTTTCTTGCGATGCAAACAAAGGTGCCTGCGTTACTTGACTCCACTGTGACAACCATGATTGAGAATTT
>CAYJLO010000050.1:0-20794 GCA_964370835.1 uncultured Desulfovibrionaceae bacterium | reverse complement strand
GAAAAATAATTACGCATCAAAGACAACACTCTGCCGCAATTAAAGTTTTTTGGAAAGGGGGTCTGGGGGAAGAACCTTTTCTTCAGAAAAGGTTTTCCCCCAACATTCTCTGTCCACCGCCAGAAGCACGTCTCTGACGGTTTTTTATTTTCTAAAATGCACAAAAAAAGGAGGTAAGTTGCCCCTACCTCCTTGTGTGCTTTCTTTAAGCTCTCTTACTTGGCGGAAAAATGCAAAATCTCTGCATATTCGCCTTGTAGTGTGTGCAAAGTTTTTTGCCAATCTGCCGGCTCTCGTATGATTTCCACAGAATTCGCATCTAGCCCAAGGGCGTCATGCGCGCGTGCAAAAAAGCTTTGTGCTTCTTCTTTTTCTAAACTGAACACATAATCCACAAAATCTGACATGGCACCGGCAGTCACCAAGGAATCCACCTTACCATAATGGCTCAAACTTTGAGGTATGTGGTAATACAACTTTACTACGGCATTATGCTGCGCTTTAAGCGCAAGCAAGGTTTGGATATCTGCCTCTTGTAAAGGAGTATCTTTATATCCCGAACAAATTAGGCAATGACCTTGGCCAGTAGCACTAAACACATGCCGCAAAGAATAACTATCACATCCTGACGTCTGCTTTTGGACATTTTGCTCCACATGATACTCTCCTAAAATCCTTTATATTATTGCAAGAAGTAAATAACAACCCAAAGAGCCAGCACAGCTTTAAGGCCGGCCACCACAAAGCCCATGGCGGCACCAGATAAGCCCGCGGCTTTAATATCGGAAAGACGTGTGGTCAAACCAATGCTAGAGAAGCCCAGCAAGAAACACCAATCCATGAAGGTGCTTGCCATTTTTACTTCAGGTTTTTCAAGCATACCCATGGTATTCAAGGTAACAATGGCCAAAAAGCCCACCACGAATACGGGGAATTTATCGATAATAAGTTTTAATTTATTGGTATCTTTCATTTGCGTTTGCACTTCAGCATCTTGGCTTGCCACCATGATGGCAAGGGCAAGAACAATGAAGGGCAAGAAAATAACACGGCCAATGTTGTACACACCGGCCACAACGCCGGCGTCTTGGCTATAGGCAAAACCTGCGGCAAGCACTTGAGCGGAGTTAATAACACCAACACCCACAAAAGCACCAAATTGGTTGGCAGAAAGCTCAAACCACTGCCCCACAAAAGGAAATACCAAAAGAGCCAAAAGACCAAACATGAGCACCACGGCTATGGTGTAGGCCATGTCTTCATTTTTAGCGCGCACTGCTGGGGCAATGGCCACACAGGCAGATACACCGCACACCGAAAGGCCTGCAGCTAAACAAGCACTTAATGCGGGGGACATTTTGAGTTTACGCCCCACCCACATGAGAAGGAAAGCAGATGCAAAAAGAAAAACAGCAATGATAATAATAGCTTCGGTACCTGTCTTCAAAAGTCCTGCAAAGGAGTATTTACAGCCCATGACCACAATACCAGTCTTGGTCAAAATGGTGGAAAACTGTAAACCGGGCTTACAGACTTCCGGCACACCAAAGATGTTCAGGATGGCCATACCCAAGATAATGGCAATGATAAAGTTGCTCAAATTCATGTTCTTTATCATGGGGTGTAAAGAAGTAATAATGGGCGTAATATACCACGCCACCAAGGCCACGCTCACAAAAAGAGCGACTCCAGGCATCACTTTTCCTATTTGGGAAAAGAATCCCTGTTTTTCTTCCATAGCTGCTGCCATCAGACCCTCCTAAAGCAAAATTTCACATTTTTTCCTTACATCATTTTTCCTATAGGTCAAATTTTCTTACATAGCTTGAGAAAAATCACCCATTTTTCAAAAAAATAATAACTCCTTTTTAACTATACTTAATACAAGTTTTTGTAAACGAAAAATGCCATTTTTTTCTTTGAATACCTTATTAAAGCACTTTTTTTCACTTTTTTTCACAAAATGCATCCCTTTCTTGTGAAAAAAAGAATTTTATTGAGGACTACTTTGTGAAAAAATTTTTTAATCCACATCAAAAAAAAAGCCCTCGTTAAAAAACAAGGGCTTTTATAATAGACACGTTACTTTTGAGTCAATCCCAAGGCTATGGGTAAGACCTCATCTATATGGGCCACGGGATGCACATGAATTTTGCTGAGCAAATCCTTGGGCACATCTTCAAGGTCCTTCATGTTCTTCTTGGGTATAATCACATGTTTTAGATCTCGTGCCACGGCGGCAAGGATTTTTTCCTTAATGCCACCCACGGGGAGCACTCTACCGCGTAAGGTTATTTCACCTGTCATACACAAATTAGCATCCACGCTCTTTTCTGTGAGAGCAGATATGAGTGCTGTGCACAAGGTAATACCTGCCGATGGTCCGTCCTTAGGAGTGGCACCTGCCGGCACGTGCACGTGAATATCTTGTTTACGCGTAAAGTCCACATCAATACCAAGATCCACTGCCTTATTACGGATGTATGACAAAGCAGCTTGAGCACTTTCTTTCATGACGTCGCCCAATTGCCCTGTAAGCAATAAAGCACCCTTACCCTTCATGAGAGACACTTCCACGTGCAACACATCACCGCCAAAGGGCGTCCAAGCAAGGCCAAGGGCAGAGCCAGGAGAGAGTTGCTTTTCAGTATCATCTTCCACAAAGCGCGGAATACCCAAAAGCTTGGGAACTTGTGCTTCGTCCACTTCAAAAGCACCTTCTTCGCCTTCAGCTCTTTTACGCGCCAATTTACGACAAATGGCACCAAGCTCGCGCTCAAGGTTACGCAAGCCGGCCTCACGTGTATATTCTTTAATGACGCGCTCCACGGCATCATCGGCAATGCGCACATCGTCAGACACAAGGCCATGCTCTTTAATCATCTTTGGCAATAGATGTATGTCAGCAATGGATTTCTTTTCATGCACGGTATAACCAGGCAAGGTGATTATTTCCATTCTGTCACGTAATGGCGCAGGAATGGTATCTAAATTATTGGCTGTGCACAAAAACATGATTTTAGATAAATCAAAAGGCACATTCAAATAATGATCGCTAAAGGTGGAGTTTTGCTCAGGGTCAAGCACTTCCAGCAATGCAGAAGAAGGATCGCCCCTAAAGTCTGTACCAAGTTTATCCAGCTCATCCAGCACAATGACAGGGTTTTTTGTTCCCGCTTGCTTTAAAGCCTGAATGATACGCCCTGGCATGGCACCAATATAGGTACGACGGTGCCCGCGAATTTCTGCTTCATCACGCATGCCACCCAAGGATAAGCGTTGAAACTTACGCCCTAAAGCACGCGCAATGGAGCGCCCAAGTGAAGTTTTACCCGTTCCGGGAGGGCCCACAAAACAAAGAATGGGGCCTTTGGAATTGGGGTTAAGCTTACGCACCGACAAATATTCTAAAATGCGATCTTTTACCTTTTCAAGGGCATAATGGTCTTCGTCCAAAATGGTGGAAGCATGCTTAATGTCCAGGCTATCCTTGGTGTTTTTCTTCCAAGGAAGTTCCACAAGCCATTCCAAATAGGTGCGCACCACATTGGCCTCGGAAGAATCCGAATGCATGGAGGTCAAGCGACGCAATTGCTTATCGGCTTCCTTGCGCACATCCTTGGGCATGCCAGCCTTGGCAATGGCCTTGGCAAGGTCATCAGCTTCTTGCTCTTGGTCAGCATGCGCATCGCCAAGTTCTTGACGAATGGCCTTCATTTGCTCGCGCAAGTAGTAATCTTTTTGCGCTTTGTCCATGCCTTCTCTGGCAGAAGATTGAATGCGCGCTTGCATGGTGGCAACTTCCACCTCTTTATTGAGCTGTACATTGACCAGCTCCAAACGAAGCACGGGATTTTCTTCTTCCAAAATGGCCTGCGCATCTTCAATCTTCATGCGCAAATTGGCGGCAATTAAATCTGCCAAATGACCCGGATCGTCCACATTTTGCAACATATTCACCACATCTGTGCTGGAAATGCCACGTAATGTGAGAATTTTTTCACTTTGCTCACGGGCAGAGCGTAGCATGGCTTCCACTTCTGGAGTGGCAGATACGGTCACTTCTTCCAAGGCTTCCACCTCTGCCTCAAGGAAAGGATCTTCTTGCGTAAAGCGAAGGATTTTAGCGCGACTGACCCCTTGCACCAACACTTTAATGCGCCCATCGGGCATTTTCAGCATGCGCATCACATTGACGATGGAACCTGTGGTGTACAAATCATCGGCGGTGGGATCTTCGTTATTTTCGTCCTTTTGTGTGCACACAAAAAGATATCTATCCCTATCAAGGGTAGCTTCCATGGCTTGAACGGATTTATCTCTACCGATGAATAGGGGCAAAATCATGTAATTAAAAACCACCACATCACGCACAGCGAGAACTGGCATGACGGTGGGAAAAGGAGACTTTTCCATGAATTGCTCATCGTCATCGTGCTCATGCTCTTCGTGGGGTGCATGAGCGCCAGAATCTTCCGTACCCTTCAGCTCTAGAGCATCGCCATCGCCAAGGGCACTGCCATCATCTGCGTTAACAGCATGTGCTATATTGGTATCTTTAGTTTTGTCCGACATAATATTCACTCCTCAAACATCGTAGAAAGAGGCGGAACTCGTTAAAAAGTATATCCTGATAAAACACTACGACATTCTTTTTCTGTAATAATAATATGTTCAATAAAGGCTATACCCATGGGTGGGCTTAACTGCCTTAGATGTTCTGTTAAAACCAAATCTGCCCGCGAGGGCTTGGCATTACCACTGGGGTGATTGTGCACCAATATGAAACCATGGGCCTTGCTTTTGAGCACCCTAGCTATAATATCTCGCGGCGTAATGGGAATGACAGACAGGCTTCCCTGTACCAGACGTTCCCACGCAAAGCAACGATTTCCCGTATCCACGAGGGCTATCCAACATTCTTCATGTGTAAGTCCCATCAATCGTTGCCGAGCTGCTTTAGCAATGGCCTCTGGCGAAGCAAGCACTTCTTTTTCTAAAAGAGGGGCCACCGCTGTGCGTGCCGTGCATTCGCGCAAAACAAGCCATAATGTCCATGTTCCTGCGCCAAATCCGGCAAATTGCTCCAATTCTTCTTGCCTTGCATTGAGCACCTGCCCCAGTGAGCCAAAGTGCAGCAAGAGTTGCTTTGCCAAAGGTTTTGTGTCCTTTCGCATGAGCGCGTAGCCCAAAAGAAGCTCCAAAAGTTCATAATCTTCCAAACGCTGAGGATCACTCACAAAGCGAGCTTTTAGACGTTGTCTGTGACCTTGGTGAAGATTATCCTTTGTGCTCTTTCTTGTCATAAGTAAACAGTCTTACGCATTACGCAAGGGCTAAAAGAATATTTTATTTATATACGTAACTCATGACACCAGAAGGCTTAATCACAAAGCTTATCGACGAGGCGAAAAAATGGTTGTAAGTTCTGCCACCACGGCTTCTAAACTTTGCTCCACACTGCGTTCACCGCTCTTTATGCCAAGCTCTGCTTGCACAATACAAGCAAAAATTTGTGCCACACCATGAAAACCAATTCGCCTGGCACAAGCTTCTTTTTCTCTGGCCGCCGACGGATGCATGCGGGGATTGTCCCCTGCTAAAATTTGCCACAACGTTTTAGCATCACGCCATAATAAAGCTAGGAAAGGAAATAAGAGAGCTTCTAAATCATTCTGACTACGATAAATTTCACGCCATGCAGCGCTCAAATTTCCGGCATAAATCTGGTTCATGAAAGAAAAAATATTGGATTCTGGTATAAATGACCCAGAACCTACCATATCCATGTGAACACGCCCGTCACTGGCGGCAAGGTGAAGTTTTTCCAGCTCGCTATCAATGGCCGCGGCGTCCGGAGGCACACAGGCGCACAGTGCATCAAGGACATGAGGATCAAAGGAAAGGGGGAGGGAATGCGCCCTACTTTGTATATACTTCCTAATTCCCTGAATATCAAGCCCCGAGTGACGCCAAATCCAACCTTTTTTATCTGCAAATGCCAAGGATTTTTGCTTTATGAGGTGTGCAGGCAGTTTAGGTTGACCTTTTTCCCAGGGTCCTTCAAGACACATAATCAACCATGTCAAAGGGTTAGGATTAGCCAAGGCGGTGGAAAGTTCTTTCCATCTGGCGGCAGAAATATTTTGTGCATTACGCAAAATAAGTAGACGTGGTTTAGAAAAAAGACCTTGCAGCATGAGATGTTCCCAAAAGGCTTGGGAAAGATCCTCATCGCCCCAATAGACGTGCTTTTCCCACACGGCAGATGTGGGCGTAGCAGAGCCCAAAAGCCCTGAGCTTTGCGCATCGCCACTCACATGGGCAGGAAAGTCCTTTTGCAGTTGCTCAAGGTGCCCTTTCATGAGGCCCGAATCGGGGCAAATGCAAAAATAAAAACCTGGTCTTGACATATATTTCTGTGTGTAAAAATGAAAAAGCAGGGAAGAAGCATGCCTCTCCCCTGCTTCATGGATTATTTAGTTGGCAACAATATTTACCAGTTTTTGTGGCACAACGATGACCTTACGCACGGTTAAGCCAGCCAAATGCTTTTGCACTTGTTCATCGGCCAAAGCCAGCTTTTCTGCTTCTTCCTTGGAGGTTTCGGCAGGAATTTCCAGCTTACCGCGTAACTTACCATTGATTTGTACCACCAAGGTAATGACATCTTGCGCAGTGGCTTCGGCGCTCCACTGGGGCCAAAGCATGTCGGACACTTCGCCTTCATGGCCAAGGTCTTGCCACAGCTCTTCGCTCATATGCGGCGTAAAGGGGCAAAGCAAGGTAATGACCGTGCCCATGGCCGAAGAAAATACCTTACGGCCTGCTTCGTCGCGCAAAGCTTCACGTGCCAAATACATGGCATTGACCAATTCCATGATGGCAGAAATGGCTGTGTTGAACTGGTATTTATTTTCGATGTCGCTTTGCACTTTCTTAACGGTCAAATGCTCTTTACGACGTAAATCCTTGGCCACATCGCTCTTTTCTGCGCCATTGGCATCCTCTGCCGTACTGGAGCAAGAAGCCATGGGCAGTAGATACTCACGCTCTTCAGCAAAAAGACGCCACACGCGATTTAAGAAGCGCGAAGAGCCGTCAATGCCCGTTTCAGACCAGTCAAAGTCACGCTCAGGCGGCGCAGCAAAAAGGCAGAACAAGCGCACGGTGTCGGCGCCGTACTTTTCTATCATTTGCGTGGGATCCACCACATTGCCCTTGGATTTGGACATTTTGGAACCATCCATGAGCACCATACCTTGGGTGAGCAAGTTGGTGAAAGGCTCGTCCATATCTTCGGGATAAAAACCTAAGTCGCGCAATGCCTTGGTGTAAAAACGCGAATACAAAAGGTGCAAAATGGCATGTTCCACGCCGCCAATGTATTGGTCCACAGGCATCCAATGCTTGATAATATCCTTATCAAAAGGAGCATTTTCATTGCGAGCATCGGCATAGCGTGCAAAGTACCAAGAAGATTCCACAAAGGTATCCATGGTGTCCGTTTCGCGCTTGGCCTCGCCACCACAAGTGGGGCATGTGCAGGCATAAAAAGAAGCCGCTTCAGGTAAAGGAGAGCGTCCATCTTCCTTGGTCTTCACATCAAGAGGAAGCACCACGGGAAGGTTTTCTTCTTTTTCCGGCACCACACCGCATTTTTCGCAGAAAATAATGGGAATGGGCGACCCCCAATAACGCTGACGCGAGATATTCCAGTCACGCAAACGATATTGCACGGTGGGCTTGCCAAGCACTTTCATTTCCAAGGCAGAAGCCACAGCTTTTTTGCCCTCTTCATTGTCCGTGCCGTCAAATTCACCGGAATTAAACATGGTGCCCACGCCCGTCCAAGCCTCGGTCATACTGCTCACATCCAAGGTGGGCTCGCCGGCGGGCTGAATGACAGGAATAAAGCTCAAGCCATATTTATGCGCAAATTCAAAATCGCGTTGGTCATGGGCAGGAACACCCATGACAGCACCGGTACCATAATCAGCCAGCACAAAATTACCAAGCCAGATGGGTACTTGCTTGCCGGTGAAGGGATGCGTACAATAAGCACCGGTGGCAATGCCTTCTTTTTCCAGCGTATCGGCTTGTCTGTCCAAGCGATCCATATTGCGAATGCGTTCCACAAAGGCGCGCACTTCAGCTTCTTCAGGCTTGCCGGCAATGAGTTTTTCCACCAAGGGATGCTCTGGGGCAAGGGTCATGAAGCTTACGCCAAACACCGTATCAGGGCGTGTGGTAAATACATCAATCCCCTTATACTCCTTACCATCCACCGTGATGGCTTCTTGCAAGGGGAAGGTGATTTCCGCGCCGTGGGATTTACCAATCCAGTTATTTTGCATGGCAATGACGCGCTCAGGCCAGCCCTTATGCAACTTATCAAGGTCTGCCAAGAGCTCTTCGGCATAGGCGGTGATGCGCACAAACCACTGCGTCAGTTCTTTTTGCTCCACCACGCTATCACAACGCCAGCACAGGCCATCCACCACTTGCTCATTGGCCAAAACCGTATGACAATCTGGACACCAGTTTTGCGGTGCTTTTTTGCGATAGATAAGATCTTTTTCCAGCATTTTCAAAAAGAAAAGCTGTTCCCAACGATAATATTCCGGCACGCACGTGGCCACTTCTCTATTCCAATCATAGGAATAGCCAAGGCGGCGCAATTGGGTGCGCATATTGGCTATGTTGGAAAAAGTCCATGCGGCAGGATGCGTATTATTCTTAATGGCGGCGTTTTCTGCGGGCAAGCCCAAAGCATCCCAACCCATGGGGTGCAACACATTAAAGCCCTGCATACGCTTAAAGCGTGCCACCACGTCACCAATGGAATAGTTGCGAACGTGGCCCATATGAATATTACCCGAAGGATAGGGCAACATTTCCAGTACATAATACTTAGGTTTTGCACTTTCATGCGAAACGGCAAAGGTTTGCTCTTTATCCCAGTGAGCTTGCCATTTCACTTCTATATTGCCCGGGGTATATTTTTCCTGCGTCATGAAATCGACCTTTTTCTACTCTATTTACGTTTTGTAATTTCGCCACTTTCCAATGCTTTGGCCGTGGCGTCTAAAATACCATTCAAGAAAGAACGTGCGCTTTCTTCGCCATACTGACGAGAAAGTTCCAGCGCTTCGTTGATGGCCACCTTGGAAGGAATATCTTCTCTAAACAGCATTTCATACAAGCCCATACGCAAAATGGTCAGCTCTATGCGGCCCATGCGATTCACACGCCAATTATGCGAAAAGCCAGCTATAAGCTCATCCAATTCTTTTTCACGACTCCAAATACCGGAAACAAGTTCCCATGCAAAGCCATGTAAATCATCCATGCTATCTTCTTTTTCCACAAAGTCAGGGGACTTACGAAATGCAGAACGCACTCCCTCAAGGCTTTGAGCTGGGGCAAAAGAAAGGCTGTATAACACCTGAAACGCAAAACCGCGTTCACTGCGGCGACTTACTTTTTTGGACATCTAAATGTGCTCCAACACACGCACGGTTTCAAGCACAGCAGCGGCGGCTTCCACGCCCTTATTGCCAGCCTTGGTGCCAGCGCGTTCAATGGCTTGCTCCAAGTTATCCGTGGTTAAAAGGCCAAAGCCCACAGGTATACCCGACTCCAAAGACACTTGTGCAAGGCCCTTGGTGGCTTCATTGGCCACAAAATCAAAATGCGGTGTGCCACCGCGAATAACCGCGCCCAAAGCTAAAATGCCATCGCAATCTTTTTTGGCGGCAATCTTTTTGCACACCACAGGCATTTCAAATGCACCGGGAATACGCACCACGGTGATATCTTTTTCTGCACAGCCATGACGCACCAAGTAATCCACTGCACCGCCCACCAAACGATCCACGATGAAATCATTGAAACGGGTAGCAATAATGGTGAACTTTAAGCCCTTGGCATCCAACATGCCTTCTACAGTACGAACTTTAGACATATATCCCTCCGAAATTTTATATTTTTTTGTTTTAGTATGTTATTGTTTTGTTGTTTTGTTGTTTTGTTGTTTTGTTGAGTTCTTGGGGGAAGAGAAAAACCTTTTGTGAACAAAAGGTTCTTTCCCTTCCCCCAAACCCCCATCCCTTTTCCAAAAAACTTTCATGGCGGCGTCATTTTTGCCTAAGCGTACATGGCGGTCGCATGAAATATTATATCACTGTCCCCTTCTTTTCTTTCTGCATGCTTAGAAGCATTGCAAATGCATGCCGTACAGGCATGAAAGTTTTTTGGAAGGGCCTACCCAAAGGGCGCGCAGCGTTCCCATTGGCGAGTTTGCGAGCCTTACAGGAATAGAGCGTAAAACGGGTCTGGGGGGAGGTTCTCCCCCCAGAAAAAGTTACATCAAAAAATTATTTTTCGCCCACTTTATCAGCACAATCATTGCACAACTCGCTGAAAATATGGCCCATCTTATCTTTCTTGGTTTGCAAATAAGCAGAGTTGCAATCGCACACTTGCGGCTCAATGGCCACGCGCTCCACAATTTCAATGCCATAGCCTTCAAGCCCCACAATCTTTTTGGGATTGTTAGTGAGCATACGCATTTTGCTAATGCCAAGATCCACCAACATTTGAGCACCAGTGCCATAATCGCGTAAATCCGGCGCAAAGCCCAACTTTTCATTGGCTTCCACCGTATCATAGCCTTGATCTTGCAAAGCATAAGCGCGGATTTTATTGGCAAGACCAATGCCGCGACCTTCTTGGCGCATATACAGCACAGCACCACGGCCTTCTTTTTCAATTTGACGCAAAGCCGCGCCCAATTGACCGCGACAATCGCAACGCATGGAACCCAATGCATCACCAGTGAGGCATTCGCTATGCACACGCACAAGCACGGGCTCTGCACCGCTTAAATCGCCCTTCACAATGGCTACATGCTCACTGCTGTCCACGTCATTTTCGTAGGCAATGATGGTAAAATCTCCAAATTGGGTGGGAAGCTTAGCTTCTGCCACACGGCGCACGGACACTTGACCGCGCCCCATGCGATGACGAATAAGATCCTTCACCGCGGCGATTTTCAAATCATGCTCGGCGGCAAAAACTTCCAACTCAGGTAAGCGCATCATCTCGCCATCATCATTCATGATTTCGCAAATGACGGCGGCATCTTTGCAACCGGCCAACACGGATAAATCCACAGAGCCTTCTGTTTGACCTGCGCGCACAAGCACGCCACCGGGACGCGCACGCAAGGGGAAGATATGCCCTGGGGTCACCAAATCTTCGGGGCGCACATCGTCAGCCACGGCGGCTAGAATGGTGGTGGCGCGGTCGCTGGCAGAAATACCTGTGGTAACGCCATGACGTGCCTCAATGGATACGGTGAAGTTGGTACCAAATTTAGAGCCATTGCGCTGGGTCATGAGGCCCAATTGCAAATGTTCGCAACGCTCGGCACTTAAGGGTAAGCATATGAGCCCGCGGCCGTATTTTGCCATGAAATTTATGACTTCGGGGGTCACATGCTCGGCGGCAATGGTTAAATCCCCTTCATTTTCTCTATCTTCATCATCCACAAGAATAATCATTTTTCCTTGGCGGATTTCCTCAATGGCCTCTTCAATGGTACACAATGGCATAATCTATTTTCCTTACAATGATAGCGGTTTATAAAAATCCATGTTGCTTGAGTAAATTTTCTGTAATGGCGCTTTTTTGCGGCTGAACACCCAATTTTTCCGTGAAGGGCGCAAGCATATGGCGCACATATTTGCCTATGATATCCGTTTCTAAATTCACTTTGGATCCCGCAGTCCACTGGCCCACCGTGGTGACGGACCATGTTTCCGGAATCACATTCACTTCTAAATACTCTTCACCGCAAGCATTCACCGTAAGACTTATGCCGTCGAGGGTAACAGAACCTTTAGAAATAATTTCGGGGCTATATTTGGACGAAAAAGCCAAACGAATACAGCGCGACTGCCCCACAGGGGTGATGCTTTGCACCTCAGCCACACAATCCACATGGCCACTCACCATATGCCCGCCAAGGCGTTGACCAACAGCCAAAGCGCGCTCCAGATTCACCAAGGAACCTTGGCGTAAAAGCCCTATATTAGTATGTGTAAGGGATTCGGCCGACACAAAAGCCGTGAAGGAATGACTGTCACCGCTTTCCACCGTAAGGCATACGCCGTTAACAGCAATGGATTCACCAAGCTCCACATTTTCCAAAGAAAAATGCGTGCGCACTGCAAGACGCTTATCGTCCCCTTGCGCTTGTATGGCTGTGATGGTGCCCTGTCCTTGAATAAGTCCTGTAAACATTATTTAGGCCTCAATACTAAGTGAATATCTTCGCCATGCATTTCGTAATCGCTGATGCGTAAAGATAAAGCTTCGGACATGTTCAAAGGACTATTTCCATCAAAGAGAGGTCTTGCTTCATTATCACCCAAAATGCGCGGAGCCAAATGCAAGTGGAATTCATCCACAAGGCCCAGCTCCAAAAGACTTAAAGCCAGCTTGCCGCCACCTTCACAAAGCACATAGGGGCAATTAAGCTCACTGAACAGGCGTTCCAATAAAACATCCAATTGCGGTAAACGCACAGCACCGCTTTGCGGAGCTTGCGACCACACTCTGGCACCCATGTCTTCCAAGGCTTTGGCCGTGGGGGAAGCCGCTCCGGCAGGTGTAGAGAAGAAAATGGCATCCTTGGGGCGCGTTTGCAAAATGGTATTATTCAAATTCACCACGGGTAAACGTGAGGTCACAATGCAGGCCAACGGTTGCGGACCGTCTTCACCTTCATCATAGCGCACCGTTAAGCGGGGATTGTCTTCGCGAAAAGTGCCGCCACCAATCATGATGGCACCGCCCACTTGCGCTATCTTCTTGCGCATGATTTGTACTCTATGACGCGATTTTTCACCGCTCACCCATTGCGACTGCCCTGTGCGCGTGGCAATGCGGCCATCTAAAGTGGAAGCCAATTTCAACATGACGTAGGGGCGTTTTTTCTCTCGCCAGCACAAAAAATCTGCCAATAAATCACGGCAGAGTTGTGCTTCCACGCCTTCTTCCACCACAACGCCTTGTGAGGCTAAGTATTCTGCGCCGCCGCTGGCTTCTTCATTGGGGTCACGTTGCCCAAAAACCACATGTTTTATGCCGGCTTCCATGATGGCTTTGGTACAAGGAGGCGTTTTGCCATGATGATGGCAAGGCTCCAAGGTTACCACCAAGGTGCACGTGCTGGGATCAATATTTTTATCCTTGGCATCTTGCAAGCACACCACTTCTGCGTGAGGCCCTCCATATACTTTATGCCAGCCCTCTGCCACAACGGTATTATCACGTACAAGCACCGCTCCCACCGAGGGATTGGGGTACACATAGGCGCGCCCTTGCGCGGCTAAGGCCGCGGCATGACGCATGAAGGGGGCAAAAGCAGATTGTTCCATGAAGTTACTCCTGTGGGCGCTGCACTTGTTTACAATAAATATTTGCTTCTTGAAGCAATTGTAAAGACAAGTCGTCGGGATAATAATCCACATAAAAAATAGATTTTATGCCACAATTTATTAAAAGTTTCGTACAAATGCCACAAGGAAAGGTGGTACAGTATATATCAGCTCCTGCCAACTGTACACCATGAACGGCGGCTTGTACTATAATATTTTGTTCCGCATGAATGGCGCGACAAATTTCGTGTCTTTCACCGGAAGGAATGTTCATTTGTTGGCGTAAACAGCCTATATCTAAACAATGTTTTAAACCAGCAGGGGCTCCATTATAGCCCGTGGCAAGGATGCGATTGTCTTTTACGGCAATGGCGCCCACTTTGCGACGTATGCATGTGCTACGATCTGCCACCATATGGGCAATGCGCATAAAATATTCCGGCCACGGCAATCGATCCATGCAGTCCTCTCCTAGTGTAAAATACGACCATACACAGTAAGCTTTCCTTTGCCAAGTGTCAAAGCATTGCTTTGCCTGCGCGTAAAAACATGAAGCTCACCGCCAAGACAAAAATGAAAAAGCCCCGCTCCGGCATTTTCCAGAACGAGGCTTCTTTATTACAAAACAGCTCTACTTACGCTAAGTTTTTACCAACGTGAGTGATTAAGCGTACCAATTGGTTGGTGAAGCCGGCTTCATTATCATACCATACAATGGCTTTGATAAGATGCTTTTCGCTCACCATGGTGCACATGGAGTCCACCACACCACCAAAGGTGCTACCGGCGTGGTCCACAGACACGAGCGGTTCATCGCTGTAACCAAGGTGATTTTTAAGGGTGGTTTCAGCGGCCAATTTAAAGGCAGCGTTCACTTCTTCCACGGTACAGGCTTTTTCCACTTCGCACGTCACGTCCACAAGGGATACGTTGGGAGTGGGAACACGCACAGCCATGCCGTCAAGCTTACCGGTGAGCTCTGGCAATACCAAGGAAAGAGCCTTGGCTGCGCCGGTGGAAGTGGGCACCATGGACACAGCAGCGGCACGACCGCGACGTAAATCCTTATGGGTACCGTCCAAAATACGTTGGCTCATGGTGTAGGAGTGAATGGTATTCACAAGACCATGCACAATGCCAAAGCTTTCATGTAAAACCTTGGTGGCAGGGGCCAAACAGTTGGTTGTACACGATGCAGCAGAGATAACATCATGCTTGGCAGGGTCGTACATGTGTTGGTTCACACCCATGACAATGGTGGTATCGGCATCTTTAGAAGGTGCAGAAATGATGGCTTTTTTGGCACCGCAATCTAAATGCTGTGCAAGGCCTTCGCGCAATTTAATGGAACCGGTGGTTTCCACGGCAATGTCCACCCCATATTTGCTCCATTCCCATGCGCCGTGAGCACAGCGAGTCACAGGAATATGCACGCCATTGATGATAAGGCCTTCTTCATCATGCTCCACAGTGCCGGGGAAACGGCCTTGGGTGGAGTCATACTTCAACAAGTAGGCCAAGGAAGCATTGGTGGCGCGAGCATTGATGGCGCCAATTTTGATTTCCTGATTATCAGCCAATAAACGTACTAAATAACGACCAATGCGCCCGAAGCCATTGATACCAATTGTGATGGACATACCTTCTCCTCAAGGAAAATTTTGTTAAAATTTATACTATGAAAAAAGAGGGCTCATGCAAGCCCTCCCAAAACATTACATCTTACCCGAAGCACCCATAACATTGCGAATCTTATGAGCCACCATATCTTTAACGGCGGTACGCGCAGGAGTTAAATACCCTCTGGGGTCAAATTGCTCGGGATTATCTGTTAAAAATTTACGGATGGTGGCAGTCATGGCCAAACGGATATCCGTATCCACATTGATTTTGCACACGCCGGAAGCGGCGGCTTTGCGCAACATATCTTCGGGAACACCTTTAGCACCGCCCACATTGCCACCATAGGCATTGCACATGGTCACAAAATCTTCGGGAACCGAAGAGGCACCGTGCAACACTAAAGGATAGTTGGGCAAAAGTTCAGAAATTTTATCTAAGCGAGCAAAGTCCAACTGGGCTTCACCCTTAAATTTATAGGCGCCATGGCTGGTACCAATGGCAATGGCCAAGGAGTCACAGCCTGTACGCTGAACAAATTCCACAGCTTCATCGGGATCTGTATACACATGTTCATCGGATTGCACATGCTCTTCGATGCCGGCCAGCTTACCAAGTTCAGCTTCCACCCACACGCCCTTATCATGGGCATATTCCACCACTTGCTTGGTGAGGGCAATATTTTCTTCAAAAGATAAATGCGAGCCGTCAATCATCACGGAAGTAAAACCGCCATCGATGCAATCTTTGCACATTTCAAAGCTGGAGCCATGATCAAGGTGAATAACCACAGGCACATCATCTTCCACAAGGGCAGCTTCCACAAGCTTCATGATGTAGGCTTGTCCGGCATATTTGCGCGCTCCGGCAGAAACTTGCAAGATAACCGGTGCTTTTTCCTGCCCAGCAGCTTGCATAATACCCTGAATAATTTCCATATTATTCACATTAAAACCGCCTATGGCAAAACCTTCGGCGTAGGCACGCTTAAACATATCATGAGGTCCAATGAGTGGCATGGCTAACTCCTTTATCTACTATAATTACAAAATTCATCTAACAAATCGGCCCATTCTACAGAAAAAAAATAAAAATATAAAGCAGAAAAAAACCACAAGGAATTTTTTTCTATTTTTATTGCTGTTCCAAAACCTTAGCCATGTCTGCAAGACAGGCTTCGTGGGTATACTCAAAACGCAGTGGCGTCACCGTTATATATCCTTTGGTGAGTAAACCGCGATCCGAATCAGGCTCCACATCTTGGGTGCGCATTTGCCCGTGCAACCACCAATATTTACTGCCGCGCGGATCCAAGCGTTCATCATAGGCATCGTCCCACAAAGCTTTGGTTTGCGCACAAGTGCGAATACCCAGCACTTCGCTCACGGGACGATCGGGGTAATTCACATTAACCACACAACGCGCCGGCACACAATCCCAAGGTAAGGTCTTGGCAAGCCCCTCGGCATGACGCGCTTGCGCCAGTAAATCCAATGGGCGATAATTATCAAAAGAAAGCGCCATGGCATGTATGCCTTGGTGGGCGGCTTCGCACGCGGCGGCCACCGTGCCCGAATAGCGAATGTCCGGCCCCACATTGGGTCCGGAATTTATACCGGAAACCACAAGGTCGGGCTTTTTGGGGAGCAAGGCCCCCAAGGCAAGTTTCACACAATCGGCAGGCGTGCCATGTACACCCAATCCGGTGAATTCGCAATCCACTATTTCCTTGGTGCGTAAGGCATTAAATACTGTTAAAGAGTTGGATACGGCAGATTGCTCTGTTAAAGGTGCCACCACGTAAACCGTATGTCCGGCCTCCACAAAGGCTGTATATAAAGCGCGCAAACCCACGGCATAGATGCCATCATCGTTGGTAAGTAAAATGTTCATTTGACAAGTCCTCCAAAAAAAGGAAATCTCTTGCGGATGTACGAAAAAAAAATGCACTCGTGGCGCAGATTTGCCTACACAGTGAAAAACAAAACATACTTTCATTTTTTGCTAAAAAATTCAAGTTGTGTATTCTACCCCACGTAGCCCATTGAGAGAAAAATATGCAAGAACACATAGCCATAAAAGATATAAGCAAAGACAACACCCTCGACGGTGTGTACTTGGTGAGCGCAGCCTCCAAGCTGGAAGCCAAAAATGGCCCCTTTTGGAAGGTGGAATTGCGCGATGCCACAGGCCAGCTGGAAGCTAAAATATGGAGCCCGCTCAGTTTAGATTTTTCTGATATTCCTGCAGGTTCCTTTGTGAATATCAATGGAAGAACTTCCCTGTATCGCGATCAATTACAGCTCACCATCAACTCCATGGAAATACTTTCTGAAGAGCACAGAAGCAAGCTTGATATGTCGCTCTATCTCATGTGCAGTCCTCATGATGTGACTGTCATGTGGGAAGAGCTGGAAATGCTGTGTAAAAAAGAGCTCACCCACAAGCCATGGCGAAAATTCGTCTTTTCTGTGCTTAAAAATGAAGAGCTCAGCACAGCCTTTAAGATATGCCCTGCGGCCAAAAGTGTGCACCATGCCTACAGAGGTGGCCTATTAGAACACAGCCTTGGCGTGGCAAAACTTGCCATGAGCACCGCAAACCATTATAAGGAGCTAGATAGGCAAGTACTTTTGGTGGGAGCCATTTTCCATGACCTTGGAAAAATTTGGGAATTCACCTACGGCCTTGTGACAGATTATTCCGATGCTGGGCGTCTTTTGGGACATATGCAATTGGCTTTGGATTTCTTACAACCGTATTTGCAAAAATCCGGCCTAGATGAAGAACATATTTTGCATTTCAAGCATCTTATTCTCAGCCATCACGGAACCTATGAATTTGGTTCACCACGCCTACCACAAACGCCAGAAGCCATGCTCCTCCATTATATGGACAATGTGGATGCAAAAATGGCCCAATGCCGTCAGCTTTTTGAAGACATGGAAGAAGAAAGCGGCTGGACCCCCTATCAGCGCACCTTAGAGCGCCAAATGTTTAAAGCTGTGCCCACGCCCCAAAAGCACGTCGCAGTCAGCAAAGCCCCCACGGAGGCGCAATGTTTATCACTCTTGAAGGCATAGAAGGTTCCGGAAAATCCACGGTGCAAAAGGGCCTTGCGGCGCATTTTGAAAGCCTTGGCCGCAAAGTTGTATGCACCCGTGAGCCCGGCGGCTCGCACCTTGGCAAGCAGCTTCGTGCCCTATTACTGGATGTGCGCGCAGATATTTGCTCCCGCGCCGAGCTTTTTCTCTTCCTTGCCGACCGAGCTCAGCATGTGGAAAGCGTCATACGTCCGGCTCTCGCCCGCGGTGAAGTGGTGCTTTGTGATCGTTTCATCCACTCCACCTATGCCTATCAAGGCAGTGGGCGCGGCCTTGACTTTGCCACCTTGCAAGATCTCAATGCCAAAGCCATTGACGGTCTCATGCCGGACAAAGTGCTCCTCTTGGATTTGGAAGTGGAACAGGGCTTAGCCAGAGCCAAATCTCGCAACGAGGCACAAAATTTGAGTCAAAGTGAAGGACGTTTTGACGCCGAGAGTATTGCATTTCACACGCGCATACGGCACAGTTATTTGCAGCAAGCACAGGAAGAGCCTTGGCGCTTTTGCCATATAGACGCCAGCCAAGCCCCACAAAAGGTGTTGGTCCAGTGTATTGCAGCCTTAAATATCTAAGAAAAAAAACATATAAAAGCGAGGAAATATCATGAGTTTTGAATGCTATAAAATCGAATGGACAGGCAAACGTTTAGAGCAAGTTCTCACAGAAAAGCCCTGCGTCAATTGTGACGACAGCGGCATTCCCACCGCCCCTTGGCAAGTGCATTCCTGCCTTGGCGATGACAGCAAAGTTTGGTGCGAAGTCTATCGTGACCCCAAGCAAAAGGGCGGCATCTTTGTCATGCGTGATTTTGACGACACCCTTTTTGTGTCCTACGCCAGCACCAACATGGCCTTTGTACAAGCCTTAAGTGCCTATGGCGAAATGGTAAGTCATGCCCGTTATGCCGCTGATATTTTTGAAGCCGGCGATGACGACTTTTTAGATGATTAGTTTTTAGTTTTTTTGCGGGGGAGGGGAAAACGCCTCAGCGCACCCCCTCCCCTTTCAAAACGCGCTTGTGGGACTTGATGACATACCCACGCGTACAAAATAGGTGGAAGCCATGCCGTCACAAAAAAATACACAAGATTTGGGCATTGTCTTTTTTCCCGCCTATGACTTTGCCATCTCCCCCACTCACCCCGAAAGGGAAGAGCGTTTGCTTTACACTCAAGATCAATTACGCGAAGAAGGTCTCTTCGACATGCCTGGCATACGCGAATATAAGCCCCATGTGGCCTCGTATGAAGATATTCAAAGAACACATTTTTGCTTTCCCTCCGTGGAACAAGTAAGTTCCGCCTCGCATTTGGCCTCTGCCGGCGGTGCCATTCGTGCCGCTAAGCTTGTCATGGAAAAGCAGTGTCAGCGAGCTTTTGCCCTTGTGCGCCCTCCGGGGCATCATGCCATGCGCATCACCCACGGCAATCGCGGTTTTTGTAATGTAAATATAGAAGCCATCATGCTGGACTACATCCGTCACCATTATCCCCTCGAAACCAGAGAGGACATGCGCATAGCAGTGGTGGACACCGACTGCCATCACGGTGACGGTAGCCAAGATATTTTTTGGAATGATCCCAATACGCTTTTCATTTCTTTGCATCAAGACGGTCGCACTTTGTATCCAGGATCTGGGTTCATACCGGAGGCCGGTGGCCCTTCTGCCCTTGGCAAAACCGTGAACATTCCCCTGCCCCCCAAAACCGGTGATGCCGGCTATCTCTACGCCATGGAACATGCCGTACTCCCCATCTTGGAGCATTTTAAGCCGCACCTCATCATCAATTCCGCAGGGCAAGATAATCACTTCACTGACCCTCTGGCCGACATGCGTCTCACAGCGCAAGGTTATGCCAAGCTCACCAGCCTATTACAGCCGCATATTGCTGTTCTGGAAGGGGGATATGCCATACGCGGCGCGCTGCCCTATGTGAACCTTGCCATTTGCCTCGCCTTGGCAGAGAAAAAGTATACGGATATTTTTGAGCCCCAATGGTCACCCAAGCTTTTGGAACAAGATGCCAAAGTGAGCACAGCCATTGAGCATATTTGTCATGAGGCGCTGGAACAATATTTTTCGCCCCCAGACGAGCCCCATGAAGGCCATCGAAAGAATCAATGGTGGTTCAGAGAGCGCCATATTTATTATGATACGGACATGATCACCGATAAACAACGCGAGCAAACGAAGCTGTGCCCCCATTGCGCCGGCTTTGTGGCCACCCTCACCCAATCATCCAAGGTGAAAGCCGGCCTGTGCATACAACTGGCACGCACGGCCTGCGAGCATTGCCGCCAAGAAGCAGAAGATATGCTGCACAATGCCCAGAAAAAGAGCTCACCTTACAGTCATGTGTGCAGCATGGGATTTTAGATAGTGTCGTTAAATGCGCCTTTTTGCTTTTCTCTACGTCAGATTTCACGAACTTTTTCTGTCATGTATGTTTCTATACACTCCCTCAAAGCTCGTTCATCTTCCTTGATTAAACTCAAAATTTCGCAATTTAAAGATTAAACATTGCGCCGTTATTGCCTTTCAAAGTAGGAATGCTATCGCAATAAAAGTTTTTTGGAAGGGGGGTCTGGGGGGAGAACCTTTTTTTCAAAAAAGGTTTC
>CAYJLO010000049.1:0-20997 GCA_964370835.1 uncultured Desulfovibrionaceae bacterium | reverse complement strand
TCCCCCATGATTGATCGCCAATTTCAAAGAACACTGTGCCGGAAAGAGCTTCGGAAGCCACGGCGTCAATTTGCAAGCGCACTCGTTGCTGTGCTTGAAATGCATCAGTGGTGGTGACTCCGGGTGTCGTACCGCCGGGACTATTATTAAAATTGGTATCCACCAAGCCAAAGCTATACATCCATTGGCCTTTTACTTTAAAGTCAATGGCAGATGCACCGCCAGCAACACCTAAAAGCATACCTGCAGTTAAGAGTAATGTACAAATTTTTTTCATCTTCTCCCTCTTTTTTAGCATCCAGTTACATATCATTTTTTTACTTCTATTTTGGTACTATAGCACCTACTGCACAATGTCAATTCATTATTGTGACCCCTATGAAGGCAGTGTCTGTTTATTAATAAAAGTTGAGACTCACTCTTAGACGTAAACAAAAATTAGTGAATTATTTTAATGATAAAAATATTCACCCTGAGCTACTAAGAAAAAATCATGGTAAAAAATTTTATACCATACATCTCATACAGTGGTATTCTGAACATATGCCATATGTTGTTTTCTACAAAATCAAAATACCACATGGCATATTTTGAGCTCATCAAGCTCCAGACAAACCACGCAGGTGAAAGCCTTCGGGTTTTTTTGTATGCTTTTTGCGCCTTTCATGATAAGATTGCATCTCGCATATCTTTTTAGCGTAGGGATCACTGCGCTTTTCCTCATAAAGCGTCACGCTCTACAGCTTCTATTCACAGCCTTAGTATGTGTTCAAGCCTTTTTGAAAAACCCACATGGCGTCATGTATTTTATTTTTTGTGGTATTAAAACACCTTAACTGCAAAAAGCAAAAAAAATGCTTATGGAAGTTTTTTTCTATTGACAAAGGGAAGCTTTCTTATTAGTAATATTTCTCGTTAAGAGAAACAAAACCATTAGGAGAAAATACAATGTCTAAGACTCATGATAATTTAATGGCCGCATTTGCAGGTGAATCCCAAGCTAACCGTAAGTACCTTGCTTTTGCAGACGCTGCAGATAAAGAAGGCTTACCTGCCGTAGCAAAGCTTTTCCGCGCTGCTGCCGCCGCTGAAACCATTCACGCTCATGCACATTTCCGTCTTGCAGGTCATTTGGGTAACACCGAAGAAAACCTCAAGGCTGCCATTGAAGGCGAAAGCTATGAGTTCACCAAAATGTATCCTGAAATGATTGCCGATGCTGAAGCCGAAGGCGAAACCGCCATTGCTAAGCATTTATCCTTCGTAAACGCTGTGGAAGAAGTGCATGCCAACCTTTACAAAAAGGCCCTTGCCAACCCAGCTGACTACGCCGATGTAGACTACTACCTCTGTAAAGTTTGCGGCTACACCCATGAAGGCGAATGTGAAGCTTGCCCAGTATGTAAAGCTGGCAAAGCTGCATTCTTCAACGCCAGCGCCACTTGCTGTAAATAACATCCTTTTTAGAACACATACGTAGCCTCTTAAAAAGCCCCCATGCACGTCAATGTGCATGGGGGCTTTTGCATTATTGCATCTAAAACGACGATTGACGCAGTAGACGCTGCTTTTTCAGATGTCTGTTACGCTTTCGGTAGAAGATAAATCTCCTTACTGGTCCAGCCGCGAACACGACTTTGCACCCTACGGCTCACTTCGCGCGGCTTACCGCCTTTGGCCATTTCTTCCGCCACCAGAGCCATGACATCCGCTTCCGGAGTGCGCCCTGCTTCTTCGGGCGGCCCAATGATCACGGTGATCTCCCCTTTAAGCTCTTGAGAGATGCTTTCGTACTCTTCAAGGCGCGTGAGAATAAACTCCTCATGGGTTTTGGTCAGCTCTCTGGCAACACACAATTCCCGCGGGCCAAGCAGGCTTAAAGCCAAGGCCAACGTGTTGTGCAAGCGGTCTTTGCGCTCAAAAAACACTAAAGTACTGGGCAAAGCAATGAAAGGGGCCAACACTTTTTCCTTGGCGGCGGCATCACGCGGTAAAAATCCGAAAAAGGTGAAGGGTTGCGGCGCAATACCTGCCCCCATGAGCGCCGCTATGGGAGCCGAAGGCCCAGGCACCATGGATACCTTAATGCCCTGCTCGCGGCATAAACGCACCAAGCGAAAACCGGGATCCGCCATGAGCGGCGTGCCTGCATCGGAAATGAGGGCGCAAGTTTTCCCTTGGGCGAAAAACTCCAGTAATTCTTTACAGCGATGCTCTTCATTATGATCGTGCAAACTCATGAAAGATTGCGCTTTCAGCACACAGCGTTGAAAAAGCAAGCCGGCGCGGCGCGTATCCTCTGCCAGCACCACATCCACACTTTGCAAAATTTCTCGGGCGCGTGGTGATAAATCCCCCGTATTACCCAGCGGCGTTGCCACCACCCAAAGTTGCACCGGGGTCTCACTAATATGTATGGGTGTAGTCGAAGGCATGGTCATACAAAGCCACCTTATAAGTCATAGAGTTTTCATTGAGTTCATATTCCACTGCCACCACAGCAAAGCGGCAAGGTTTATCATACACGCCCTCCGCCTCATGGGCGGCCAGCCAAGCTTGGGCGGCTTTAAGTAAAGTGGCACGTTTTTTATGCGTTATACCTTCCAAGGGCGAGGTCATATTGTTGGCTTTGCGCGTTTTCACTTCCACAAAGACAATACCCTCGGCATCTTCGCCCACCAAATCCAGCTCCAAGGAGCCACAACGCCAATTGCGATGCAAAATACGCATGCCGTGGCTTTGCAAATACTGCGCGGCACGTCTTTCCCCTTCTTGCCCCACCTCTTGTTTGGTTTGCGGTATGGCACTCGAAGAAAAAAAGCCCTGCACTGTGCGCCAAAGACTCATAACAATGAGCCTTGCTTCGCTTGCTTACGCGGTTTAACAGAAGTTGCTTGTTCACCAAAGAGCGTGCTTAAAGGAGCAAAAGTCATGCGATGCAAAGGGCAAGGGCCGTGCGCCTCAATGGCGGCCACATGTTCCTTGGTGCCATAGCCTTTATGCCCGGCAAAATTATACACTTCATGGCGTTTATGAAGCACCTGCATAATGCGGTCACGCTGAGTTTTAGCCACGATGGACGCGGCCCCAATGGACGGCATGAGCCCATCGCCGCCAATGAGATATTCCTGCTGGGGCAAACCATAGGGCATATGCCGCCAATACTCTTGCAACACTTGGGGCGGAATGGTTTTATTGCCATCAATATACACATGGGGTTTTTCCGACACATGATGCCCCTTACACAAGGCTCGCAGGGCTTTGCTCATGGCATGGAAGGTGGCTTGCAAAATATTTATTTGGTCAATTTGCCTTTGCCAAACAATGCCAATGCCCACCTTGGCGTGCAAAAAAATCTCTTGCACTAATGCTTCTCGGCGCGCCGCACTGAGTTTTTTGGAATCGTCTAGCCCTTCTATGACCACATGCTCAGGCAAAAGAACGGCGGCGGCCACCACGGGCCCCGCAAGGCATCCACGCCCGGCTTCATCAATGCCAATGCACCCTTGCTCAAGATCATCACTTGGCAATAAACTCTTTTGTTTAGATAACACCATGCCCTTGGATAGCCCAATGCGGCCCATGCGTCAAATATTCACGCGCGCGCAAAGTTATATAAGGGCACAAAAAAAGGTGCTTTACCCATGGAAAAGCACCTAAAATTGCAGACAAAACCTGCTGGGTGAAAACCTTTTGTGAACAAAAGGTTCTTCCCCCAGACCCGCTTTACGCTCTATTCCCGTAAAGCTCGCACTCTCGCTAACGGGAACGCTTTGCGCCCTTTGGATAGGCCTTTCCAAAAAACCTTAATGGCGGCAACGTGTTATCTTTGAAAGTAAAATTTTGCCGCAATGCATAATTATAAAGCACATGGCTTTTGAACGCTTTTTGAGGTGCTTTACCCATGGCAAAGCACCTTTATGCAGCTTATTACTTGGATTATTTAATGGTTATAAGCTCATATTCGCTATTACCGAGGCCAATCTTTTCAGAATGGCTCAATTGCGAACGCCAATTGGTGGTGGGGTGAATGGCTTTAAAGTGGTCGCCAATATGCCCATGATTACAGTCACCATCGCAAGCAGCGGCAGTGCCAATGGCAGGGGCGGCGTTGACGGCATCGATGCAGGCTTTATCCAAGGCCACAGGGTCAAAGGAAGCAAACATGCCAATATCCGGCACCACGGCGGCGTCATTTTCGCTATGACAGTCGCAGTATGGGGACACTTGGTTCACAATGCTGATGTGGAAATGCGGTCTGTCTTTGAGCACAGCCAAGGTATACTCGGCCATGCGCCCATTGAGTGTGTCGCTGTTGGCATCAAAGGGAGCCACAATGGCGTCAAAGTTACAAGCACCAATACAGCGTCCGCAACCTAAGCAATTGTCGGCATTGATACTGGCAATTTTATCTTCGCCATAGGAGATGCCTTCATGGGCGCAATAATCAATACACACGCCGCATTTACGACATTTTTCCACATTCACAGTGGGTCTGCCATCGCTATGCATATGCATTTTACCGGCACGGCTACCACAGCCCATGCCGATATTTTTAATGGCGCCGCCAAAGCCTGTCATTTCATGGCCCTTGAAGTGATTCAAAGAAATAACAATGTCGGCATCCATCACAGCTCGGCCAATGCGAGCTTCGGTACAGTAGGTGGTGCCTTCCAATGGAATAATCACATCATCAGTGCCCTTAAGACCGTCGGCAATGATCACATGACAGCCGGTGGAAAAAGGCGAATAGCCATTTTCATAGGCGGCGGTGATATGCTCCAAAGCATGCTTGCGACGACCCACATATAATGTATTACAGTCAGTTAAGAAGGGTTTGGCATTTTCACCGTGCAAGACATCCACCACGGTTTTGGCAAAGTTTGGGCGCAAATAAGACAAGTTGCCAGGCTCACCAAAGTGAATTTTAATGGCCACAAACTTCCCATCCAAGGGCATTTCTGTGATACCAGCCTTACGAATGAGCTTTTCCAACTTCATCTGCAAACTGGTACCCACTTTACAGCGCATATCGGTAAAATATACTTTAGACTTTTCCATGCTAACATCCTTTTATTATATGGTAAAAATACAAATTTCAGCACCTGCCATCATAACACGACAAGGCAAAAAATTCAAACAACTAAAAAAGCAACGAAACTCCCCATGACATAGACCACTGCGCCCCAAAAGTCATCAAAAAATATACCCTAAGGCTTCACGCTTCTTATGAAAAAAAGAAAAGTTTACTGGGAGAAAAACTTTTCTGAAAAAGACACTCTTTTTCCTCTTTCCTTTCTCACGTATTCACCTACAGTACCTAATGACGAACATACATAAGTGGTCTGTTTTTTTGTTTTGACACAATAATGTGCCTTTTTTCAAACACCTGCTTCAAACAGGCCGTTCAAAAAGGGTAAAATACAAGGAAGACGACGTTTTTTGCGAAAGAAGCGTATCAAGACATACGTGACTGGAGCAAAAAAACAAGTCTGACGCCGTAGTTTACCCTTTTTCAACGGCCTGTTACACTTGCCAAGTCTGCTAAGATAGTGCATGGTGCTGCATAAACTAAACTTATATTATGTATATTAAAGATATGTCAGACATAGCACAAATTTCATTTACATCCACCGGTGGAGAGATAATCGTCTTTTTTTCCGGTGCATGGAAAATGAGCCAATCATTACCCGATGTGACCCCTCTACTCACAGCCATGCAACAGCCCCATATAAAAAGGGTTCTTTTGCAAGAAAAGGATTTGGGCCCGTGGGATTCTTCTCTGTTGGCCTTGGTGGTGCGTTTGGTGCGTTTTGCCAAAGACTCGCATCTTACCTTAGACACCAGCGCCCTTCCCAATGGCTTGCAAGAGCTTTTGGAAATGGCCTTTCGCGTACAAAAGCACGAAGAAGCCCCTCCTACCACTAAGAAACTTTCTTTATTTCAACGTTGGGATAAATTTCTTGAAGAGGTGCATACAACCCTCCACGATTTTTTAGAATTTTTCGGAGAAATAGCTCTGGGCTTTGGACGTTTATTGCGTGGCAAAGCTGACATGCGTGGCTCCGACGTGTGGGCCGCCATTGAAGAGTGCGGTGCCAAATCCTTACCCATCATTTCCATAACATCGCTACTTTTTGGGCTTATTTTGGCCTTTGTGGGAGCCATTCAGCTGACGCAATTTGGCGCACAACGCTTTGTGGCTCCGCTGGTGGGTATAGGCATGTTACGCGTCATGGGCGCCATCATGGTGGGCATTGTCATGAGTGGGCGCATTGGCGCGGCTTACGCAGCTCTCATTGGTACCATGCAGGTCAATGAAGAAGTGGACGCCTTAAAGACTTTCGGCTTTTCCGCCGTGGATTTTTTGGTCTTGCCGCGCATCATAGCCATGGTATGTATGGCTCCCCTGCTCACCCTTTATGCCGACTTCATGGGCATGGTGGGTGGCTTCATGGTGGGAGTACTCATGCTGGGCTTAAGTCCGCAAGAGTATGTGGCCGCCACCTTGGCCTATGTGCCCATTTTGCATTTATTCATAGGACTTGTATACGGCACCGTCTTTGGTGGCATCATTGCCGTTGCCGGTTGCTATCAAGGTATTCAATGCGGACGCTCCGCCGAAGCCGTGGGAAAAGCCACCACCTCAGCCGTGGTGAACTCCATAGTGGGTATCATTGTGGCCACAGCCATCATCACCGTCATTTGCAATAGGTTAGCCATATGATTCAAAGCCCGCAAAGCGTTCTTACTGTACAAGATTTACACGTGGGGTATGGACAACGCATCCTCATGCGTGACCTTTCCTTTGATGTACAGCAAGGGGAAATATTCATTATCATGGGCGGTAGCGGTTGCGGAAAAAGCACCCTTTTGCGTGTACTCATGGGCCTAAAAGAACCCATGTCCGGCACGGTGAGCTACGAAAATATTCCCTTTTGGCCCGGTGAAGAAGACACAAGACAGTCCATCATGCGCTGTGCCGGCGTACTCTATCAAGGCGGTGCCCTTTGGAGCTCCATGACCTTGGCAGAAAATGTGGCCTTGCCCCTAGAGCAGTACACCGACCTTAGCAAAGCAGAAATTTATGAGCAGGCCGAGCTAAAATTGGCCCTTGCCGGCCTTGCAGGTTTTGGTAAATATTATCCCTCTGAAATAAGCGGTGGCATGCGCAAACGTGCCGGCCTTGCCAGAGCTTTAGCCCTTGATCCCGACATTATCTTTTTGGATGAGCCTTCAGCCGGCCTTGACCCTGTGAGCGCGCGCATGCTGGATGATTTATTGCTGGAACTGCGCCAAACATTGAAAAAAACTTTTGTGGTGGTTACCCACGAGTTGGCATCTCTTTTTGCCATTGCCGACAGGGCTTTATATTTAGACGCCCAAATCCAAGGCATGGCCGCTTTAGGGGCCCCCCACGAACTTCTTAAAAACCCCAACACTCCACCCGTGGTGCTCAGCTTTTTGACGCGCGGAGAAAGTGTGTCCAAGGATATCATATGAGTAAGAAAAGTAGCAAAGCCACCATTGGCGCCTTTGTGCTTGGCAGTATAGCCTTTTTAGTGGTCTGTATCATGTCGCTGGGCGGGAAAAACTTTTTCAGCGACGACATTGAATATGTTATGTATTTTGAAGGCTCCGTGCACGGATTATCACTGGGAGCACCGGTGGTCTTTCGCGGTGTACCTCTAGGAAAAGTCACACAAATTCTTTTGGTGGCCAATGCCAGAGATGAAGAAATCACCATTCCTGTGCATGTGAGCTTACACGGCGACAGCATTGCCTTTGACTCTGTGGATGGTAGTTTTTCAGAGGCTTCGCGCAAAGTATTGGTGCAACGCATGATTCAACGCGGCTTACGTGCTCGCTTACACATGCGCAGCCTTGTGACAGGTCAATATGATGTGGAGCTGGACTTCTTCCCCGAAACGCCGGCCCGTTATCACTCGGCCGATCACTCTCATGAGATTCCCACAGTGCCTTCCACCTTGGATCAATTTGAGCAAACATTAAGCAGTCTTCCCTTGGAAGACATGTCTCGCTCTTTAAGCGCTGCCTTGGATGGCTTTGCCATGCTAAGCACTTCGGAAGATTTACATAAATCCATAGCGGCTTTACGCAAAACCTTAGAAAATACCGCTGAGCTCACCTCGGGCGCCACGTCTTTGCGTGATGATCTCCAAAGAGCCATCAATGCCCTTGGCGATACCAGCGTTACTCTGGACCAACAACTGCCCGAAGCGGTGGCGGCTTTTCAGCTGGCCATGAATTCCTTTGCGGCGGTGGCCAATGAATTGGAACAAACGGTGGTTTCTGCCAATAAAATTGTTTCGCCCAACTCTAAAACCTTACAAGAAGTACACAAAGCCATGGATGAATTTGCTCGCATGGCCAGATCTTTCCGCGAATTGGCAAAACTTTTGGAACAAAAACCTGAAGCTCTTATCATGGGAAAGGGGAATAAATAATGAAAAAGAATCACTGCACGCGCTTTCTACGTCTTGGTATGATGCTTAGCCTTTTGCTCAGCATGGCCTTTTTAACCGCTTGTGGCGGTAGCCCCCCCACATCCTTTTATATATTAGAGAGTAATGTCAGCTCTCCGGATAAGGCTTTGGCCGAAGCAAAAACCAAGAAAATGCCCAAGGTTGTGTTACAAGAAGTCACCACCCCAAGCTACCTTGACCGCAGTAATATCACCACCCGCCATGCCGATGGCGTGCGCCTTGACATTGCCGACTTCCACTCTTGGAGCGAAGATCTTTCCGACGGCGTGCATCGTGTTTTGTCCGATGTGCTCATGACAACATTGCTAGAAGAAAAGGTTGTACTCTTATCTTTGGATGATGATGCCGCCGATGCGCGTAAGATTTTTGTCTTCATTCGCCGCCTTGATGGTGCATTACATGGCCAAGTGACCCTTGACGCGCGCTGGACAGTGCATACCTATGATAATAGGGAACTTGTGAGCGGTGTTTTTGTGGAAAGCATGCCTGCCGGCCTCACCTATACCGATTTGGTAAAGGCACAAAGTGCTTTAGTGGTAAAATTGGCTGAGCATATAAGCGGCCCCATAGGTCAAGCCCTGCATCGCAAATAACGCTTTTCCCCTTGACAGTACGCACAGAGAGCATACTATATCTGCACTCTATTTTGTGTTTTTAACCTCGGAGAAAGTATGACGGCCTTTGAAATGACCAGCGCACCCACAAATAGACGAAAAGTCTTGATTGTGGATGACGCACCAGAAAATGTACGCATCCTTGGCGAATTGCTGTGCAATAAATATACGATTATGTTTGCCCTTAATGGCAGAGATGCCCTGCGCATTGCTGAAAGCAGTGAGCAACCAGATATTATTTTACTGGACGTTATCATGCCCGGCATGACAGGCTATGAGGTTTGCGAAACTCTTAAGAAAAATCCTAAGACTCAAGCCATCCCCGTCCTTTTTATCACGGCCCAAAGCAATGAAAAGGAAGAATCTCACGGCCTTGCCCTTGGCGGCGTGGACTATATTTCCAAACCTTTCCGTGCTTCCCTTGTACAATCACGCGTGGACAATCAGTTGGAACTGAAAAAACATCGCGACCAATTGGACGACCTTGTACGCGAGCGCACCAAAGAATTACGCTTAACCCAAGAAGCCACCATTGAAAGCATGGCTAGCCTTGCAGAATGGCGTGACCCCGAAACTGGCTTACACATTAAACGCACGCAAATTTTCGTAAAAGTTTTGGCAGATTATTTGGCAGAGCAAGATAAATTTGCAAGTCAACTCGATGAAAAAACCCGTGAATGGCTTTACCTCTCTGCACCTTTGCATGACGTGGGCAAGGTGGCCATCCCCGACTCCATCTTACAAAAACCGGGTCGCCTCACCGAAGAAGAATTTGAAATCATGAAGGAACACACCACTCGCGGTAAGGCTGTTCTTTCTTCCACCGACTCCAAATTGGGCTCAGATTCTTTCCTAAGCATTGCCCGTTTGGTGGCCTATTGTCATCATGAACGCTGGGACGGAAAAGGCTACCCCCAAGGACTGGCCGCAGAGGACATCCCCCTTTGTGCGCGACTTATGAGCGTAGCCGACGTGTACGATGCCCTCACCAGTCGTCGTGTGTATAAGCCACCCATGCCGCATGCCAAAGCCAAAGCCATCATCATGGAAGGCTATGCCACGCAATTTGACCCCGATGTTTGCGACGCATTTTTAGCTTTAGAAGATCAATTCATCGAAATTGCCGACAGATATGCCGACAGAGAAGAAGAACTTCACGAAGCGCAGTAGTTGTGAATTAGGAATTTACTATATAAAAAAAGCACGTCCAAGACGTGCTTTTTTTATATACACTCTTTCATAGTGGGGAATCATAGGCTTACAAAGCCATTGTACCAGTATAGGATAGCTTTCAAATTTTGCATTTTTACATTGCGGCAAAATCTTTTTTTAAAGACAACTTTTCGTCGCAATTAAAGTTTTTTGGAAAGGGGGCCTGGGGGAAAACCTTTTCTTCAGAAAAGGTTTTCCCCCAGTAGTCTTTGTCAGCAATAAAAAAGCACGTCTAAAACGTGCTTTTTTATTATCCATATATGTTTTTAATTACCAAGGATTACAAGTGGCATCAATAATCTTGCGCCCGCCCATATAAGGCACAAGCGCGTCAGGTAAGATGACGGAACCATCAGCTTGTTGACCATTTTCCAAGATGGCCACCAAGGTACGACCCACAGCAAGACCGGAACCATTTAAGGTGTGCGCAAACTGAGGCTTACCCCCTGCTTTGGGACGGAAACGAATATCGGCACGGCGCGCTTGGAAATCACCACAGTTGGAGCAAGAAGAAATCTCACGATAGGTATTTTGTCCTGGCAACCACACTTCTAAATCATAGGTTTTTGTGGAACCAAAGCCCATGTCGCCGGTGCACAAAACAATGGTACGATAGGCCAAACCAAGCTTTTCAAGCAAAGATTCTGCATGTTTGCGCATGAGCTCCAACTGATTATACGAATCTTCCGGATGAGCAAAGCGCACCATTTCCACCTTGGTAAACTGATGCTGACGAATGAGCCCCTTGGTGTCCTTACCATAGGAGCCTGCTTCGGAGCGGAAGCATGGGGTGCTGGCACAATAGCCACGGGGTAGCATATCCTCATCCATCACCTCACCGGCGTGCAAGTTGGTTAAGGGAACTTCTGCCGTGGGGATAAGATAGTAATTAAAATCCGGCAAGCGGAATAAATCTTCTTCAAATTTAGGCAATTGCCCTGTTCCTGTCATGGTATCACGATTCACCATGAGAGGCGGAGCCACTTCTATGTAGCCATTTTGTGCGTGTTCATTGAGGAAAAATGCTGCCAAGGCCCTTTCCAATTGCGCTGCCCAACCAAGGGACACCACAAAGCGCGAACCGGCAAGCTTGGCGCCGCGTTCAAAATCAAGCCCCTTTAATTCAGTGCCCAGCTCCCAATGCTCTTTGGGGGTAAAATCAAAGGTGGGGGGGGTGCCCCAACGATGCACCTCGGGATTGTCGGCTTCGTCCTTACCCACGGGCACGCTTTCATGCGGAATGTTGGGTACGCCCAAAAGCCATGTTTGCACTTTTTCCTTGGCGGCTTCGGTTTCCACATCAAGAGCCTTAATACGCTGAGATAACTCGCCCATGGCAGCGATGCTTTCAGATGCATCTTCACCGGCTTTTTTACGTTTGCCAATTTCGGCAGAGGCTGCATTGAGTTGGCTCTTTAACTGTTCCACTTCCAGGAGTAAACGGCGACGCTCTCCATCTAAGGCTAAAAATTCTGCCACATCCAAATTGGAATTACGAGCTTGTAAGGCAGCACCCAAAACTTCGGGATTTTTTTGTATGGCTTTTATGTCAAGCATGTGCTTCTCCTTAAAATGAGATTATGCCCACTTCAGTATACATTGCACTTTTGCCCATGAAATCATGCAAGCAAAGCAGCGGCATTTTGAAGAGAGTAAAACCTTAAAGTACAATTTGCAGGGCATTGTATACAGAACAGGGCTCAGCGTCTAGAGAAAACAATGCCACAAATTGCCTTATTCCTGCCCAAAGATACCACTTTAAAGCTTACAACATGCCACTTTTGAATATTGCCATTCTGCCTAAAAGCATATACAGTATAGAAATTCTCTAGATATTGGCTTTCAAAGGCAGTAAGGACAGCAAGTTTCTACCATGCAGGTAAGCATTGCGTTTTTTTGCCTTTCTTTTGTGTTTGAATACCATGTGCTTTGTGCCGTGGCTCTTTTTTATCTATAGCGGAGGTCTTCATGAAAATACCTGCTTTTGCCAAAGTTCTTTGTCTTGTACTCATGACACTTTTTAGCGCCGCCTGCGGCCCCAGCAACACTGTGCCCTTAACCTACCCCGTGGAAGAAGGCGGCGTTTTGCCTGCCCCCAACGCACCACGCGTGGCAGTTGTTATCTTTGATGATAAGCGCACTCAAGCTCACCTTGGACATCGTAGCGACAATACCACCTTTGTGGGAACGTCTTCCGTGCCTGAGTGGATGAGTCGCTCCCTTGCCGAAGCCTTGCGCGCACGTGGCCTGCAAGTATCTTTCGCCAACACCTTGATGGAAGCGCAAAACAGTGGCACAGCCTATGTTATCACCGGTGCCGTCAATGAAGCCATGCTTACAGAAGTTTCCGTGGCAGAATTACGTGCCAATATGCAAGTGGAAGTCAATGTGTACCAAGGTAAAAACACTCTCGTGAGAGAAAGCCTTTCTGCCAGCCAAAGCGAAACAGGCCTCATCTCCACCAGCACCGCCACCAGCCTTTTACAAAGCACAGTACAAGACCTTTTACGCCCAGGCGTAGATAAAATTGTCAATGCCATAGGTGTTCAATAGACGCTTATGCGGCTCCAAGCCTCATATATTAAGCCGTGTGCACAAAGGTTTTCTTTTGTGCGCGCGGCTTTTTCGTATGCTGAGCTTGCGGTGTCCGCTCTTCAAAAAGTCCTCCATTGCCTTTGCTTTACGCTGCTGTGCCTAACTTTACCCACCATAGCCTGCGCCTACACAGCTAAAGCCACTTTAACCATCAAAGCAGAAGTGAATCTTCCCTACCAAGAAGATATCAGTCAAAAGGCGGCGGCAGGCATCATAAAAGCTTTAGCCTACGAAAAAGCCCTCGAACATGCACACAAAAAACTTGCATTGCAAAGGGCACTAGCCTTTGGCTTTCAAAAAAAAGAAGATCAACTGGCTGTGGTGACAGAACTCTTTACGGTGGACTTTCACCAAGACAATGACCATACAACGTTCCCTCCCCATGTGCGCATCCATGCCACCCTTAGCCCCAAAATGCCTTCGCTTTCTAAGACCATGGCATCTCTCGTGGCCCAAAAAGCTCTTGTGAGCCTACGCGCTGAATGGTTACAATCTTTACAAAAATATGCCCATCAAGGCGAACACATCTTACTGATGTCTGCCGGTCTACGCCCCAGCGTGTCTCACGGGCCCTTTAGCTCGTTGCAGATACGAGCGGATCAAGCGGCAAAAAACCTTGAAGCCTTATGGTATTATTACGCAGCCTTGGAGCACTTTCAAGATTTTTGGAAGGAGCCAGAAAAAGTGGCACAGCTCATGTACCAAGCCTTAAGCCTTGCCCCTCATGACGCGCTTTTTTGGGCCTGCCTTGGGGAAATTGAATTACATATGGGCAAAGTTCATGATGCCATCACAAGCCTTAACAAAGCACTGGAACTGGCTCCCAACCGCGGGCGTACTTTATACATTCGTGGACTGGCATATTTACACTTACAGCAACCTTCACTGGCTAAAGTGGATTTTAGCGCGGCCCTTGCCACAGAGCCCGAAAATCCGCAATGGCTACGAGTACGCGGCGCAGCTCACATGCTACTCGAAGAATACAACCTCATGTGCCAAGATCTCACCAAAGCATGCGCCTTTGGACAATGCGACGGATTGCAAAATGCCAGAGAAAAGAATTTTTGCTTACATCCATAAGGAGTGAAGCACATCGCCTCATCATAAAAACACAAGGATAAACCATGGCACAAGAAGTATTGATTAAAGTCTATGGGCATGTTTGGCCCATATCACAAGATATTGTGGAAGCCTTACGCCCGCATTTTCCCGCTTCTGATCATATGGATGATGAAGAAATGCTTGTGTATGAAAAAGATATGCTTCGCATGGCTTATGAGGGGATTTATATTGATATGGAAGAAATTTTACCCATTGTGCAAAGTTTTTTACAAAATCAAAGCCAAGGGAAGGTTGATTATATAGACCTTGAAGCATGGACATTAACACGTCACACCATCAAGCAAGGTTTCATGGTGGCAAGTTCCGCATCTCTTAACGCCGTCATGGATTATGCGGCGTCTAAATAGTCGACACTGAAAAAGTACTTAATCGTTAGTAAAAATAGAATTTATAACTCAAAATTTAGACATATGAAATGCTTTTTTCAGCTGTCGACTACACAAGACGTGCCTCTGGCATGGCTTGCCGCCACGTAAAATAAGCCGTCACTTGCTTACGGCGTCCCCGAAAGAGGTATTTGGAGTGAGCGTGCCTTTCTTAGAAACGAGTGGAAACACGTTTTTAAGCATCGACTAAATAGTCAACACTGAAAAAATCTCTACATGTCAATAAAGATACTATTTTTAGCAAAATACGTCAGCTCACCCTTGAACAGCCTGTTAGAGCTTCATATGTTGCAATAAAAATTGCGCCACATGCTCGGCATCGAAGTATTTTTCAGCCCTTTGGCGTCCTTTGGCTCCCATATGCGGCACCAAATGCGGTGCCACGATGAATCTCTCCAAGGCTTCAGCCAAGGCCACAGGATTTTTGGGCGGCACCAGAAAGCCATTATATCCTTCTTGCACTGCTTGCCGGCATCCGGGCACATCACTTACCACGGCGGCGCGCCCCATGCTCATACCTTCCAATATGGCACAAGGAACCCCCTCGCGCCACGAGGGAAGCACCATGACCGAAGCCTCTTTTATATGTGGGCGCACATCTTGACAATGCCCCAAATATTCAATACTGCCCTCATCATGCCAGCCTTGCACATGTTCCACAGGCACAGCACCCACACCATCTTCTGCGGGGCCTAAAATCTGAAAACGCGCCTCAGCATATGTTCCTTTTAATATGCGTGCCGCCAGCACGAAATCCTGTATTCCCTTAGATTCTAAAAGGCGTGCCATGAGCAAAAACGTGGGGCACGCAGGATAGGAAGCTTCCAAAGCAAAATGACGTACATTAACACCGGTACCACGGCACTCAACACATATATCTTGCTTTGAACGTGGTATAATACCTTGCTTTAAAAAATATTCTTCATCTTCTGGATTTTGAAAGAAAACTTTTTTGGCGCGCCCCAATGCCAAGGCATATAAAAAGGCAGAAAACCACCGCATGAGGCTTTTTCCAAAGCCGCCACCCTCTTCAAGACCATAGCCAAGACCGGTAATACAAGCGAAAAAATCACTTTTTTTCAAATAGGTTTTACGCCGACCGTCTTTTATATATCGCGGCAAAGCCCACCGCATGGCAAAGGCACTATAAATGATGGATTTTATGGTGAAAGCAAAGACTTTATCCGGCCTTTCATCACGCATAAGCTGACACAGTACGCGTAGGCTTTTCCATTCTTTTAAGGGGTGCAAAGAACGCCTATCCAAAGGGTATGTGAGCACTTCAATGCCGTGCTCGCTTAAGGTATGCAGAGCTTGCACATCCTTTAACGACGCTCCATCGGGCACAGCCACCACCACCTCATGCCCTCTGCCGGCCATGGCTTTAATGAGTGTTCCCCAAAAGACATAGGTAGAGCGCGCTTGATTACCAACAATGAGCACTTTCATGAGGGCATTTAGGAAGATTTTTTTCTGAATGATTTCTTAGATAAAAAGGCACGAGGGTATTTCATGCGTAGCCAAAACAAGCCCAAGGTAAGGCCGCCGGCCACCCCCGTAAGCGATGCCACCGAGGCCAGCACCAGCACAGATATATCCCAATGTTGCACCACCTGCTCCAAGGGAATATCCAGCAGCAAAAGCGCCGCCACAACGCTTGTATGCACCACCATGGCAGGCCACACATGCCCTGTAAGTTTTACCCCCAAGTACCCAAGCATAACACAAAATACGCCGCTAAAAATCATGCGTAGAGCCAGCACTTTTTCCAACAAAGGCACAGACGATGTGCCCGCCAAAACACCGCTGGCATAAAAGTGCATGACTGTATAAAAAATTCCGCTCAAAGCCAATAATATGGTCATGGGCGAAAGAAATCTTAGCAAAAAATTATACATGACTAGACCTTACGCACTTGGCTTTGCAAAAAATCTTCATACGCGTGACGCAAGCCCTGTTCAAGATCCATGCGCGGTTGCCAGCCCAAGTTTTGCATTTTAGAAACATCCAGTACCTTACGCATGGTGCCGTCGGGCTTGGAAGAATCCAACAAAATTTCACCCGTATAGCCCACCACTTTGGCCACCAATTCCGCCAAGCCTAAAATGGTCACATCATCACCGCAACCCACATTCACAGGTTCTGCGTCGCTATATTTTTCCATGAGCAAAAGACACGCTTCGGCCAAGTCATCCACGTATAAAAATTCGCGTCTCGGTGTGCCTGTGCCCCAAATCCACACTTGCGGCACGTCGGCCTTTTTGGCCGCATGAAAACGTCCAATCAATGCTGGTATCACGTGGGCATTTTCGTCATGGTAGTTATCACCAGGGCCATATAAATTGGTGGGCATAACAGCAATGGCATCAAAACCATATTGCCTACGGTAAGCGGCGCACATTTCAAGACCGGCTATTTTCGCTAGAGCATAGGGCTTATTGGTGGGCTCTAGGGGGCCGGTGAGTAAATATTCTTCGCGTATGGGCTGAGGGCACTCTTTGGGATAAATGCAAGATGAGCCCAAAAAGAGCAGTTTTTTCACGCCATGCACATGAGCATTGTGTATTAAGGCATTTTGCATTTGCAAGTTTTCAAAAATAAAGGATGCAGGATAGGTATTATTGGCATAAATACCTCCCACCTTGGCGGCGCACACAAAAACATATTCCGGCTTTTCCGTAGCATAAAAAGCTTCCACTGCGGCAAAATCGCATAAGTTTAGCTCACTGCGCGTGCGGGTGATAATATTGGTAAAACCATCTTCTATCAATGCGCGAACTATGGCTGAACCCACAAGGCCCTTATGGCCTGCCACAAAAATACGTGCTTGCTTTTCCATGATTGCCCCTAAGCTTGTGTGCGTCCATACACATCATCAAAACGTACAATATCATCTTCGCCCAAGTACGAACCCGACTGAATTTCAATGAGAATCAGCGGAATCATTCCCGGATTTTTAAGTCTATGTACAGCCCCTTGAGGAATATACGTGGACTGATTTTCTGTAACCAAAAAGACTTCTTTATCCTTGGTCACCTCAGCGGTGCCGCTGACCACAACCCAATGCTCGGCTCTGTGATGATGCATTTGCATGGACAACGTGGCGCCTGGTTCCACCACTATGCGCTTCACTTGAAAACGATCTGTCTTGGCAAGGCTCTCATACGTACCCCATGGACGAGCCACTTTGCGGTGCAATAGGGCTTCGGAGCGCCCTTGGCATTGCAAAGCCGCCGCTATGGCTTTCACTTCTTGAGCATAGCCTTTTTGTGCCACAAGCACAGCATCGGCCGTTTCCACCACCACGGCATCTTCAAGTCCCAAGGTGGCCACCAAACGAGTTTGCGCATGCACATAGGAGTTGCGCGTTTTTAAAGTGAGCACATCGCCAGCGAGCACATTACCCATGGAATCCTTGATATCTTGCCCATATTCATAAAAGGACTCCCACGAGCCCATGTCACTCCATTGTACTTGTAAGGGCAATACGGCGGCTTTTTGCGTATGCTCCATGACAGCATAGTCTATGGATTCCGACGCGCAAGAACTAAACGTAAGGGCGTGCGGGCGGATAAAATCTCTGTCTTGCTGACGCTGTTGCCAAGCATGTCGGCATAAATCCACCATATCCGGCATATATTTTTCCAGCTCATTTAAATAAGCTGCAGCATGGAAAAAGAACATGCCACTGTTCCATAAAAACCCGCCTTTTTCCAGCATTTCAGTGGCTTTATCCAAAGGCGGCTTTTCTATGAAGTTTCGCACCAAGCGCACTTGGGGTTGCAATAAACCAGTACCTTGTATTTCTTCATGTACAAGCTCACCACTTTCAATATAGCCATAGCCCGTTTTAGGACTTTGCGGTGCAATGCCAAAGGTGACCAAAAAACCTTCTTTAGCCGCCGGCATGGCTTGCTCCACCGCTTTTAAGAGCGCTGTATCCGGTTTTAGAATATGATCAGAAGGCAAAATAAGCACCAAGGCTTCATCATCACCTTCCAAGGCGGCAAGGCAAGCAAGGGCAATGGCCGGAGCAGTATTGCGTGCTTCAGGCTCTAAGATAATACGCGGAAGACGGCTGCCAGGTAGTGACATATGCTGTAAAGAACTGGCCACATAAAAGCGATATTCTTCGTGGCAAATGACAATGGGCGCACCCATGAAACGCTCATGCGCCCTCTGTAAATGTTGTACGCGTTGAAAGGTTTGCTCAAAAAAAGTCGGAACACCTTGCTGATATTCCACAAATTGCTTAGGGCAATGGCTTCGCGACATGGGCCAAAGACGAGTTCCACTTCCACCGCAAAGCACCACTGGGTACAGCATTTCTTACCTCACACGCTACAAATTTATACTGGTGTGCACAGCAATGCACATCAATTACAGAAAAAACTTCGCTTTTTATGCCAGTAATCGCCTACCCTGTCAACGAAGCCCCCGTGCTGAACATTGCACATTATAGCTGTCTGCGGTATGCTTTTGCCATGAAGAAAAAGACCTGGGTCTGGAGAAGACCGCAAAATATTCGCATAGCCCTTGAGCGCTATTTACAGCGTATAGGCAAACCGGAAATTGTGAACCTTAACCGCCTTTGGCAACACTGGGACATGGTCATGGGCCCAGACATTGCCGCTTTGGCTTGGCCCATGGGCAGTAAAGACACCACTCTTTTATTGGGCGGAGAAGATGCCATGAGCATGCAGGACATTTCCTATATGCATCATGAAATTTTAGAAAGAGCCAATGCCTTCATGGGATGTGACTATTTTACTGCCATCAAGGTGCGTTTGTCGCTGGACAAAACCCCCTTGCACATGGCCGTACAACCACGCAATTTACAACGCCCCATACTGCCAGAACCTGCCCCCCTCAGCGGAAAATACCTCTCTAGTATCCCCGCAAACACCTCCATAGGCCATTGTTATGCACTTTTTGTCAAACAAGGCCAAAAAAAAGCGTAAGACCGCAAGGCCCTACGCTCAAAATCAAATACAAAAACTTAGCCTTTCTTCAAAGCTTCTTGCTTTTCCACATGGCGCAAAAGCTTTTTGGCATGTTCAAAATCTGGGTCAAGCTTCAAAGCTACAGACACTGCTTGCTTTGCTTTATCAAACTTTTCCCACTCCAAGTACATGCGTGAAATATTAAAATATAAATTGGGATCATTGCGCAAATATTTGGAGGCGCGCAAATAGTACGTCTCTGCTATGGGATAACGCTGTAAAGCCCGCAAAGCAATGCCTATGCTATTATACAAATGCAAAGAATCATCGCGCAAGTCGAGGGATTCTGACAAAAAGTCCACGGCTTCTTCATACAGCTTAGCTTCAAGTAGGGCTTGCCCCATGTCTCCTATCAAGTCTGCATCTTGTGGAAATTCACGGCGCAATGTGGAAAAGGTATTCTTTCCCTTCATGGGATTGGATGAAAACAGCTCTTCTTTCCCTTTGGCAAAGGTGGCTCGCTTTCTTTCTTCGGTGAGCCTTTGCGCCTCTAGGGCTTGTTCCTGTGCGTAATCTGCAAAGCACGCTTGCAGCTCTTGCATGCATTTGGAAAGCTGCGCTTCTTCACCCGCCGAATAGATAAAAGAACAAGGGTATATTTTACGCACAACAGGGTCATTCATCAAATACTCAACAGCATTCACCATGAGATCTGTTAATTCCTTGCGCTCGCTCTTCATGAGATTTTCACGCAAGCCAAGAAGACCATTTTGAATGGCTTGTATGGCAGGGGCGCTTTGCCCTTGCTTGAGATTGGTCTGAACTTGCCTTAGCCCTTGACGTACATTTGCAATATTTACAGCCATACTTTCTCCAACGTTAGTTGCACTTAAAGAAAGATAATACTATTTCACCCAATTGTCTAGACATAGTCTAACTCAAAGTATGGAAATTTTTCGCTTCTTCCTTGACAATAGCTTGTATACGGTGCTAAAAATTAACCATGCCACTGTTGCTTTAAGGCCTTTGGCTAGTTAAATAAAGTTACTATTCCTTAGCAAAATTTGCTAACTTATACCAATTTTAACACCATTGATGATACAGGAGAATACTATGCGAGTAGACGGTACAGGGCACTCCATGGAAAATGTTTGCCTCAAACACGATAACGGCCCAGACCTCTCTTTTCACGGACGCCTATTTGCTGAGTCCTCTTGGTTTGATGAAGAAAGCTCTACACTCACCCGTCAAAAGCTTTATGTCACCGACAATCATGAGCAAGTTTATTATATCGTTCGTGGCAATGGCCCTGAGCGTAGCCGCCATGCCTACAAATTAACTGTCAAAGGTGACCATTGCATCATTCACAATGGTGCCACCGAAATGGTTTTAGAATTCAATATGCTCATGTTGGCCGTGCGCCAACTCTGCGGATTGGACGCCGACGCAACGCCTTCTCTTCATATGGTAGAAGAAATGCTTAAGGCCGCCAACGCTTAGTAACATCAGTGTATTTTAGCTGATAAAAAAGCCAACTTCCACGCGAAGTTGGCTTTTTTTATATAGTCGATGCTTAAAAACGTGTTTCCACTCGTTTCTAAGAAAGGCACGCTCACTC
>CAYJLO010000048.1:0-21074 GCA_964370835.1 uncultured Desulfovibrionaceae bacterium | reverse complement strand
TCATGAGATTCCACGTAACCTTCACCACCGTGGCCATTTCATTGAGACGCGGAAAGGCAGAAAAAAGCTCTACACCCTGATTTTCTTCACCCAAGGGCTCAAGAACTGTATTCTTATCCGTGGGCAAATCTTCATAGCTTTTTTGCTCGTCAATGAGCGTGGGCATGCCGGGAATGGCTCCGCTCACATCCCCTGCATGTCCTGTATAGGAGGAGGGATCATACGCGGCTTTTTCTTGAGTGGCTTGCTTTTTTTGTAAGTTAAGTACCGAATCTTGCAGGGGCATGGCTCTGGCTTGAGCTTGCAAAGAGGCATATTCTTCACGATATTGCTGCATATTTGCCGTATGTTCTTGGCTCAGCCGCTCCATTTCCGCCGGCAGGGCTTTCACGAGGGCTTGCAGTTCTTCTGGGGTAAAAGCTTTTTGAATTTGAGCCAAGGTGAAGGGAGGATTTTCCGTAAAAAGACATGCTCTGGCCACACGCGTCACGGCATGCTCAGCATTGCCAAGGCTTAAACCCAGCACCAAAGCGCCAGCGGCTTCTTTATATGAGGCAGAACGAAGATGATTTTCTGCCAAACGAAGAAAGGGGTTTTCCGCCGTGGGGAAGACTCGAAGCAATTGCGTATAGGCAAGGCGAGCTCTGGCCCATTTTTGTGTGCGAACAAAGGTGGTGCAAGCTTCACTCAAATAGTAGATTTGCTTTTCACGATGCTTCTTACCCTGCCATGCAGCAGCTAAAGCATATTCAGCTTCACCCTTCACATCTTTGTGATACAAAGCCTTGGTGAGTGCCTGAATGGCCACATCCCAAGATTTTTCCTTCAAATGGCGAAGCCCCTCACGAAAATTCATCTCCGCCTTGGCGCCTTCCCCTTGATAGCTTTCCAATTGCTTCAAAATGGTGCTAAATTCCACCTGTTGCCTCGGCAATTGAGATGCGTCCTGCGGCTGTTGTACAGCGAAAGACGCCTGCACCTCTCCCAATAAACGACGTGCATCATCAATGGCATACGGGCGCAAAAGTAAACCATCAAAACCGCCCTCCATGGTGCCTAAAATTTCTGCTTCTTCGCTATTTCCTGTGATAACAACCACCGGAATGGCGGCGAGTTTAGGGTGCTGGCGTATGAGCTCAAGCCACTGCATGGCTGCCATATCTTCCAGCCGTGGATGGCAAAAAATAATATCCACGCCCTCAGCATTTTCTGCATCTCTTTCCATTTGCATGGCTAAAAAGCGCGCCGCAAGCATGCCGGAGGTGAGCACTTGAACCTGCCCCACGCCCACATCGCGTAAGATTTTTTTATCCATGCGCGACTGATCATCCACCTCCACCAAGAGTAAGGCGTTGGTATAGGAATGGTTTTTCATGGTTTGCATAACCGCCTTAGTTTGAACAAAAGTTTTACTGGATGCGGTTAGCTTTTCCTCTTTGGGGTCTGGCTTATAGGGAAGGTCTTTGCTGGTGGATAATACCTTGGCATAGGGCATGCCGGGGTATTGCGCCGCAGGAGAAAACACCCCGCCCAAAGGACGCGGGGGGTGCGCTACGCCCTGAGATGGGGCGGCATTATCAACCTGTTCGTCCCCTGCACTTGTTTGCACAGGAGGCGTAAGGGTATGTGGAGGCATATCAGCATTTCCTTACCTTAAAGGGAATAAGCGTGGCTGAGCGAGGTTTGGACAAATGACTGCTTTGCCCTACAGCCTCTGCATCGAAAGCATATACAGAAGAGCAACACCCACAATATAAGGCGTTTTCCTGTAGACGCAAGCGAAAAAGCGTGCCATCCCCTTGGTAGCAATGGGGACAAAAAGGCCCTTGAGCCTGCCCATCATTGCGTAACCAATAAAATTCATTATCAAAGTATAAGGCTTTAGACAGAAACAAAATGTCTTCAAATTCTTGAATGCGAGCGTCTAAGATATCCACACGATCTTGCAAGGCAATGGTATCTGCCTGCACCTGCATGAGCAAGCGCAAGGCCAAATCCATCTTACCTTGTTGTAAAAAGTCGTGTATTTTTTGAAATCGCTCGTAATCTTGCATGTTGTTTTCCATCGTAAAAATACTGTACATCTTGCTAAATATATCGCCCCTTAAACTATTTTCTTTAGAGTGCGCAAAGCAAAAAAATAGGGTGGAAATACATATCCACCCTAAATATTGGTTTTTATTTTCTAGAAAATCACCAGAAAATCGTATAAACACTACATGCGTGTATTGGAAGCTGGCTCCAGACTTTTGAGTAATTTTTCAAAATCCGCATCTTCTTCGCCTTCGCTCGTGCCATTTATGAGTGTCTTCACATGGGCTTTGGGCTGCACTGTCATGGTTATATGCTGTATACGCGGGCTTCTTTTCTTGGCCGGAGCTTCTTGTTGTTGTACAATTGTGGGCTTTTCTTGTTGTACAACTGTAGGCTTTTCTTGCGACACAACTACAGGCTTTTCTTGCTGCACAATGGTGGCGTTTCCATGCTCTCTAAAGGCTTGAAGAGACGCCGCATCCGGATTTTGTTCAGCATCAATGGCAGCTTCCAGCGCATCAGGGCGTATATATATGGGCATATTCAGCTTTACCGCCAAAGCGATTCCATCGGAGGGGCGACAATCCACTCTTTCCAAATCTTCCCCATGAAGTATCACTATATGTGTGTAAAAAGTACCCTTATCAAAATCGTTAATCTCTATGGATCTAATGGTTCCCCCCAAAGTTTTCACCATGTCCAAGATCAAGTCATGCGTTACAGGGCGTGGCAAATGCTTGCCGCCCAAAGCAAGAGAAATACTCATGGCCTCCATGGAACCAATCCAAATGGGCAAAATACGATTATCTCCATACTCTTCTTGCAAAAGCAACAGGGGATTTTTGGTTGTACCATCCATGCTTAATCCAACAATACGCATTCTTACCATGCTTCACCTGCCTGTTCAGCCACAAGGGTATGCCTTTTGGCTTTTACAATATGTACCGGAAGCATGAGGCCACTTTTGCCAAGCCCTTCCGGCAAGGAAACATTCACCGTGACGCCATGTGGGTCACGTCCTTGCCAAAACACCTGCCCTTCACTGCTTTCAGATTTTTTGCTCATGTCTTCCAAAAGCAAGACCGTGCTCTGCCCTTCGCGCTTTTTAAGCCATGCGGCTGTGAGCTCATCTTGCTTGGCTTGTAATCGGTGCAATCGCTCAAGCATGACCTCTTGCTCCACTTTTATAGGAAGTTCCGAAGCCTTGGTGCCGGGCCTGTCCGAATAGCAAAAGGAAAATGTGGCGCGAAAATCAACTTTTTCCAGCATCTCCACAGTCTGTACAAAGTCCGCTTCGCTTTCGCCGGGAAAGCCCACAATAATATCCGAAGAAAAGCTCATGTCAGGGCGCACTTTACGCATTTCTTCCACCAAGTATAAAAAGCGTTCCGTGTCGTATTTACGTCCCATTTGCTGAAGCACAGCATCGGAGCCGGCTTGCAAAGGTAAATGCACATGGGGACATAAAGTTTCAAGCTCGCCAAAGGCGCGTATCACTTCCGGAGAAAAATCCTTGGGGTGCGGTGTCATGAAACGTAAGCGCTCAAGCCCCGGCAGCACGGCAATCTTATGTAAAAGCTCGGCAAAGCTCACGCCATCTCCGGAGCTATCTTGCCCAAAGGAGTTCACATTTTGCCCAAGCAAACAAATTTCCCGCGTGCCATGCGCAATGAGGCTTTGGCATTCTTCAAGCACAGCCTCGGTGGAACGCGATTTTTGCGGCCCACGAGTATAGGGTACAATGCAATAGGCGCAATAATTGTCGCAACCTTGCATGATATTCACATAGGAAATGGGGGAAGCTTCAAGGCCCGCGCCAAGGGCGGCATCTCTTTCAGGGTAAGTTTCAGAAAAATCCACCAAGGAAATACGCAATCCCGGCGCAGCAAAAAGTTTTTCCACCGAAGAGGGAATATCCTTCATGCCATCGCCGCCGCACACGAGGCGCACTTGCTCAAATTTTTCAAAAAAGCCTGCACCAATTTGCTGAGCCACGCAACCGGCCACCACAGCAAAGGCGCCCTTGGTGTTTCGTGTTTCATGACGAATTTTGCGCAAAGTATTATACACTTTTTGTTCAGGCTTTTCTCGCACAGAACAGGTATTCACAATGACCACCGTGGCGTCTTGAAGTTCTGTTTTCACAAAACCGCGCTGTGTTAAAGCGCGTTCAAGCCAAGCTGAATCGTTAAAATTCATTTGGCAACCAAAAGTTAATATATGGAAAGTTTGTTGCATTTATTGCTCTATCCCTGTGTCGTCATTCATGAAAAGCGCATTTTCATCCATTTCGAGGCTGTCAATTTTCTCTTCTAGCCATTCCAGCACGGCGTGGGCCGTGCGGTAGTTTAAAAGAAGCTTAGTGTGAATGGTACGTTTAATGATACGTGTTTCGTCATCGTCCGGACCCATTTCCGGCCCAAGGGTGCCGTCCTCGGCCACCATGCGTTCAGAAAAGGTGGGGGCTTTGTCGCTTTCTGTATAAAAATTCAGCTCAATTTCGCCATGAGGATTCACGCCGCCCCACACGCCATGGGCCGTTTGTAATTGTATTTTTTCATCTTCAGCATATTCATAACGTATACGCGTAGGAAAATGTCTATCATGTGTCATATATCTTCCTTGAAAAACTTAGCTTTTAAGACTTACCAAATGTCCCGTGCTCTGTTCTGGCATGGGGATTTCCTGCAAAAAAGGGGAACGCTGACGCATATCGGCATGCAAGGCTTCTTCGCGGGCCAGTGTTTTTTGCGTGGCTTGCGCGGAGTCAGCAGAAAGCAAGCGTGCATCGTCTAGGTGCGCCGTATACGGAGGCTTCACATAAATCATTTGCACCAGCGGATTGATTCTAGCTTCTATGGAGTATACTTGTTCACGAGTTGGCATAGTCTTTTCTCTCCTTGGGAAATACGGAAGACTACAGGTTTAATCAAGTCTTAATTCCAAGCTTGATTCTTTTTTATGCCTCTATACTTCCATCTTTTCTTGACGTAAGCCCCCATATACGCCAAAAGGGAAGGGACCCCAAGGCCAGACATCTTTTGTTTCGCCAAAGGCTTGCCAAAAAAGCGTTTGCCCTTACCTATACATAAGTCCGCAACGCGGCATAGACAATATCTTTAGAAGGAATTTTTAGGAAACCATGAATAGTTATACCTTAGAAAAAATAAGCGCAAATCCCTATTTTGATTTAGAGCTTATCATGCGCAATAGCCAAGAGACTCGCATTGGCGGGCAAATGTTTGAACGCCTCATGAACCTTTGGGAAACATGGAGAGATGAGCTTAACATCTATACCGTGGACACGGGAAAAGTCAAATATCTTGTCACTTGGTTGCCTGAATCGGTGGAAGAAACCATTGACGAAGCTTGGGCAGATTCCCCCTCTCAAGCCTATTCTGACAATGCCTTGGCCCAAACCCTATGCATGGCCGCCGTGCATGACCTTTTACCCGATGTGGAAAGCGCCGGCTGTGCCCCTGCACCGCGCCCCACCGACACCTTGCGCGCCGCTTTGGAAGAACTTGGCATGCCCTATAAAGATGATGGCCCAAGCCTTACACGTCGCTTTGCGGTGGTAACGCACTATCCCTTCAAAGGCGCCTGTGAAATTTGCTATTTACAAAAAGATTGCCCCAAAGGCCAAGGCCAATCGGGCGCATCCTCCCTCTTGCTTCCCGGATATGAACGTGAATAAAGCCTTACTTTCTGATGAACATGGGCGGGTGGCCCGCTATTTACGCCTTTCTGTGACGGATCATTGTAATTTTCGATGTACGTACTGCCGCAGTGGTGTGGAAGATAACTTCATCCCCCATGCTTCCATTTTACGCTATGAAGAGATGCTGACCATTGTGTCGGCATCCGTGCGTATGGGTATACAAAAAATCCGCCTCACCGGCGGTGAGCCCTTCATTCGTAGGGGCTTTATGGATTTTCTGGCCTCCTTGCGTCAGAATTTTCCGCAGGTGGATTTGCGCATTACCACCAATGCCACCTTGGTGCGCCCCCATGTGCCTAAACTCAAGGAGCTGGGCATTCGCGCCATAAACATCTCCCTAGACTCTTTTCACAAAGAAACCTTTGCCCGCATCACAGGCAAAGACTTGCTGGATGAAGTGCTACTCACCATACAGGCTTTGCAGCAAGCCAATATTCGTGTGAAAATCAATGCCGTTGCCATGCGCGGCATCAGTGATGTGGAGATGGAGCACTTTGTGCGCTTTGCCACGGACAATCGCGTTGACGTGCGTTTCATTGAGTTCATGCCCATGGGCGCAGAAACCGTATGGAGTGAAGATGTATACTTGCCGGCTGACGAAATTTTAGACACAGCAAGTCAATTTGCCACTTTACATGCCATAGACTTTTCCAAGAAAAAGCCCATACAACGCGCTGACAATTCACCCGTGCCACCAGAGGCGCAAAAGACAAGACATCAAGGGCCTGCACGCATGTTCAGCATCGAGGGTGGCCTTGGACGCCTTGGCATTATTTCTGCCATGTCCAACCACTTTTGCCATTCGTGTAATAGATTGCGTGTCACGTCCGATGGGCAATTGCGCACCTGTCTTTTTGCCGACTCTGAGCACGATTTACGCGGTCTTTTACGCAACGAAAGCATCTGCTCGCATACAGATGAAGCACAAAGACAAGCATGCCTCGAGCAAGAAATCTGTAAAATTTTTGAAAAAGCCATTAAGGATAAACCCTTGGGAGAAGCCCTCCTTAAAGCACGCAATGCCAATGCCGTGGCTCAAAAGAAAATGGTTTCCATCGGAGGATAAATGATAGCGCGCATAGAAGGAAGAATTGGCGAACTATGGGGAAGCAATTGCCTCATCATCACCGATAGCGGTTTGGGTTATGCCGTGGCTTTGCCCAATCATACCCTCAGCCATTTGCCGGCCAAGGGAGAATTTGTCTGCTTTTACACAAGCTTTCAAGTGCGCGAAGACTCTCAAGAGCTTTTCGGTTTTGAAACATGGGACGAACGCCAAACCTTTGAAATTCTCGTGAGTATTTCTAAGGTGGGAGCACGCACCGCCCTGGCCATTCTTTCCCTCTACCGCCCTGACGATTTACGCCGCATGGTGCTGGAAGACGACATGGTGGCTCTGACCCGTGTGTCCGGCATTGGTAAGAAAACAGGACAGCATATCTTCCTTGAGCTTAAGTACAAGCTTAAGGTGGACTCCATGCCTTCCTTGGCAGGCGCTGCGCCATCGGTGGGTTCTGTACTGCGCGATGTGCTTGATGGCCTTGCCAATCTTGGCTACAGCGAAGAAGAAACGGCCCCCATTGCCAAAAATATTCTCTCAGAAGAGCCAGACCTTGACGTATCCGGTGCTTTGCGCGCTGTGCTTAAAGCCCTTGCCAAAGCGGGAGCTAAGTAATGACCACCGCCCCAGCTTCTTCCCTCATGCAACAATCCCAAGATGCAGATGTAAACGGCCCCGATGAATCCGTACGTCCGCGTTCCCTTGATGATTTCATAGGCCAAGAAGAGCTACGCGCCAACATGCGCATCTACCTTGGCGCGGCCAAGGAGCGCCATAAGGCCCTTGACCATACGTTATTTTGCGGCAACCCCGGTTTGGGTAAAACCACGCTAGCACAAATCATCGCCGCTGAAATGGGCGTGAATATTGTGTGCACTTCTGGTCCCGTTCTGGAGCGTAGCGGTGACCTTGCCGCCATTCTCACCAATCTTTCGCGCCATGATATTCTCTTTGTGGATGAAATTCACCGCATGCCCATCACCGTGGAAGAAGTGCTGTATCCTGCCATGGAAGATTTTAAGCTGGACCTTATCATAGGCCAAGGCCCTGCGGCGCGCACCGTGAAGATTGATCTTGAGCCCTTTACTTTGGTGGGGGCCACCACACGCATGGGCATGCTGTCTTCGCCCTTGCGCGATCGCTTTGGCATTGTGGCCCGCTTGGAGTTTTACACCCCCGAAGAGCTGGCCCGCATTGTCACCCGCACAGCCAAAATCCTTGGCATTGCCATTGACCATGGCGGCGCCTTGGAAATTGGTAAACGCTCTCGCGGCACCCCGCGCATAGCCAACCGCCTTTTGCGCCGTGTACGCGACTTTGCCCTCATGCAAGGGGAAAGCGGCATCACCGAGCCGCAAGCGGCCCAAGCCATGCAACGTATGGATGTGGATAAGCACGGCCTTGATCAAATGGACAGAAAACTTTTGGAAGTGCTCATAAAAATCTACGATGGCGGCCCCGTGGGCATTAAAACCCTTGCCGTGGCTTGTTCTGAAGAGGTTCGCACCATTGAGGATATTTATGAACCTTATCTCATACAATGCGGTTTTTTAAAGCGCACTTCACGCGGACGCATGGCCACCAGTAAGGCCTATGCCCACATGAAAATGCTACTGAACTAACCTCGAAACACATCGCTTAATCTTTGAAATAATTTCATTTCCATGCATGGCGATGCATACGTTTTGCCTGACTTTGGGCAAGACTTTCCGAGCACGGTGCATATTGCTTTAAAACCTAAGCCTTGTTACAGTGCGCCATCTTGACCTTGGAGAACATCATGCCAGCCGTCACAGCAAAAATACAATTACTCACCCACACCCCCAATCCACTGGCCGTCATCTATGCCGCCTGTCGGCAATGCTATTTTGAAGGCTTTGTGGGAGACATGTGGCAAGACCTTACTCTTCCCCACTCTGCTGAAAATATTAGCCCGCAAAAACAGGCTCAGCTCATAGAAAAAATCATGGAATCTGGCCACGCCAGCCCCATTGAGCATGTGAGCTTTACCTTTGCCATTGACGGCATTTCACGCGCTTTGTCCCACCAATTGGTGCGCCATCGCATTGCTTCCTATTCGCAGCAAAGTCAACGCTATGTGAACGGCGCCCAATGCAATTATATTGTGCCTCCTGCCATTGCCAAAAACCCCGATGCCTTGGCCCGCTTTGAAAAATTCATGGTTGAAGTGGGTTCTGCCTATGCAGATATACATGCCTTGCTCTCCGCCGATGGACGTGAAGGCAAGGCCAATGAAGATGCGCGTTTTGTGCTGCCCCAAGCGGCGGAAACACGCATAGTGGTCAGCATGAACTGCCGGACCTTGCTCAACTTTTTTGCGCATCGCTGTTGCACTCGCGCCCAGTGGGAAATACGCAAAGTGGCGCAGGACATGCTCACCATTTGCCGCGAAACCCTACCCGAAGTGTTTGCCCATGCCGGTGCCCCTTGCGAAAAAACCAAGATTTGCCCCGAAGGAAAATTTAGCTGTGGACGCTATCCGGCGGCCTAGAAGAGAATATATTTTCCATGAAAAAAGCGGATTACCATGATGGAAATCCGTTAAAAAACCTAACTAACTTTACTGGGTGAAAACCTTTTCTGAAGAAAAGGTTCTTCCCCCAGACCCCCTTTCCAAAAAACTTTATTTGCGGCAAAGCCTTATCCTTGAAAGTTCTATTTTGCCGCAGCGTAATATTGTAATTTTTTGCACAATCTAAAATATAACAAAAGCGGATCACCATGATGGCAATCCGCTTTTTTTTATATTTTATGAGCAAGTATTACACATTTTGCAATACCCACACCACCTTGCCCAGCATGCGCTGATTCAATGTGGCGGCAGGTAGACGAACCTCCGGATAGCCTGCGGCCTCGGAGCGCAAAATATAATGCACATCATCACTATCAAGAAAAACACGCTTCATAACAAGCCCTTCGTGTGGCCAAAACAAAGCATAGACCATGCCCGAAACAGGCACTTTTATACTTGCATCCACACCCACATGGGCACCCACTTTCAGCACAGGATCCATGTTGGGTGCTTCCATGCGCACCACCTGCACGCCGGCATCGGCATGAGACAGAGGCAAGGATATTTTACCCACTTGCGGCAAAGCAGGGTGTATGTCTTTATCTTTATACACGCATGCCATGCCGTGCACTGTCATCATGACACTTTTGGCGGCTGGTTCACCGTATAAGGCGCCACTGTCGGCTAAACCCACCTGAGGGCCCTCTTGGGGATGATATCCGGCCTCTGTGCGCAAATACATGGGTCCAACACCTTGTTTAATCCAATCGGGGTTCAAGCCGAATTTTTCAAACAATTTCATGATCCATTCCGCAGGTACGGAGTTACGTCTTTTGGCATCGGAAATGCTGGACTGACGAATTTCTAACAGTTCTGCAATTTCCACTTGGGTCTTAGTACCTGTGGAAAACTTTATGCGCTCATAGGCTTCTAAAAATGAGGACATAGCCTCTCCTCTAGTTACTTCAATACAATGTTGTATTAGTTAGTTTTTTGAAATGGTGCCAATATGGGGTCATCGCTAGAAAGCACTATGCGGCTATTCTCACGTAAAGATTTACGCAATACTTCCAAGCCCTTTTGGAATTCATAAAATTCCGGAGACTTGCCAAATGCTTCAGCAAAGATTTGCGCAGCTTGCGCATCGCCTTCACCGCGAATGATTTCCGCTTTCTTATTGGCTTCTGCTATAATAACAGCCTTTTGGCGATCAGCATCGGAACGAATACGGGTGGATTCTTCCACACCTTCAGAACGATACTGCTTGGCCTGACGTTCACGCTCAGCTTGCATACGCTGAAAGATGGCTCTTTGGTTTTCAGCGGGTAAATCTGTACGCTTAATACGCACGTCCACCACTTCCACACCAAAGCCCTTCATGAGCTCTGCCACCTTTTGCGTGACTTCTTCCATAATTTTAGCGCGTTGTGAAGATACAACTTCTGTCAGTGTGTATCCACCCACAAGGGCGCGTAATTGTGAGTAAACTACGTCGTCAAGGCGAGCTTGCGCGCCGGGAATGGTGCGCATGGTACGGTAGAATTGCAAGGGATTTTCAATGCGCCAACGGGCATAGTTATCCAAAACAATGGCTTTTTTATCCACCGTAAAAGCCTCAGTGGGACGAGCGTCATAATCCAAAATACGTGAATCGAAATACAACACATTTTGGATAAAAGGGAGTTTAAAGTGTAAACCGGGGCCATAGACATCGTCTTGAGGTACACCCAATTGTAATACAATGGCTTTTTCCGTTTCATGCACGGTGAAAAAGCTTTGACCAAGAATCAAAATACACACAAAAAGTGCGACACCCAAAGCAAGAGGATTATTTTTCATTATTGTGCTCCTCCTGAAAGTGGGCCAACTTTTCTTGCCCCTGCACCGGATGTGGTAGAGCTAGACTTGGCACCTGTACCGGTTAGGCTTAAAGGCAAAAGCGGTAATGTGCGGTCTGCGGTGCCAGCAGGCACAATGACTTTATCATAAGAATGCACCAAGATGTCTTCCATGGCTTCATAATAGAGGCGCTTTTTGGTAATATCTTGGGCTTTATTATATTCTTCTAACACTGAAAGGAAGCGACCGGCCACACCACTGGCATTTTGCACGCGCGTTTCCTTATACGCTTGGGCTTGGTTTTCCAGTTGTGCGCCTTCACCGCGGGCCTTGGGCAAAATTTCATTGCGATAGGCTTCGGCTTCGTTGATAATACGGCTTTTGTCCTCACGGGCAGAAGCCACATCCTTAAAGGCATCGATAACTTCTTGGGGTGGATGCACATCTTGCAATTGCACTGCAATAATCTGCACGCCCACTTCGTAACGATTTAAGATATTTTGCAAAAGCTCTGTGGCGTCACTTTGAATGCGAATCTTACCATCGGTGAGGGCGGAGTCAATCATGCTCTTGCCAATGACTTCACGCATGGCAGCTTCGGCAGCATTGCGCACCACAGCGGCTTGATTGGTGACGTTGAAAAGGTATTCCACAGGATCTTTAATCTTATACTGCACACTGAATTGCACATTGACGATGTTTTCATCGCCGGTGAGCATGGAGGCTTCTTCCGGCACGGTGCGCAATTGACCTTGCTGGAATGTGGAGCCTTGACCCACGGAGCGAAAGCCCACTTCTCCGCGTAAAACCTGTGTTACTTTAGGTTTATAGACGGTTTCGATGGGCACAGGCAAATGGTAATGGGGGCCAGGGCCCACAGTACGCACATATTCGCCAAAGCGTAAAACAACGCCTTCTTCATCGGGTTCCACAATGAAGATACCCGATAAAAGCCATATGACAATCAGAGCACCGCCCATGAACCATATGCCTTTGCCGCTGGGCATTTGCACATGTCCACGAAGGGGGTTGTCTGGCATTTTTCCAAAGTTGATGGGGGGCTTGCGATTATCATCGCCGCCATTGTCGCCTCTGTCATTATTGTCTCCACCAAAGGGAGATTGACGCGACTGCCTCTGCCGTTTTTCTTGTAGTTTATCCCAGTCCCAGTTCATAATGAAAGAAAATAAGACACGCGGCCCAATCGGTCAAGACATTGTGGCATTTTCCTTAAAAAAGTCTTGCTCACAAGGTAGCATAGGAAAGTTTCTTTACAAGACAAGGCACATACCGTATGAGAACGAAAGATAAATTGGCATAATTGCCTTTACATACTACCATAAAGGATACTTTCCATGAAAAAATTACTTTGTCTTGCCTTGTTCCTTTCTTTAGCAACCTTTGCCCACGCCATGCCCGGCATGGACGGTAAAGCCCCCGGCAAAACCTCTGAAGGCATGAGCAATGCCACAGAAAAATATACCAAAATGGACAGCAACGGTGATAAAGACGTGAATATGGACGAATTTAAAGCCGCTTACCCACAAATGACCGATGCTGTATTTGGTATCATCAATAAAGACGGCAAGGGTGGCATTTCCCTTGAAGAATGGATGGAATTTCAAACCTCGCATATACAAGGCATGAAGGAAGAGCAAGCCTCCCACCAAAAGCCTTGGCCCAAAGAGTCCGGTTCCAAGCTCATCATGCCCCCCAAGGACACGAAGTAATCTCTTTTTGTAAGGACACACATGACCCAAAAGCCCCTCTCCCAGCCCCCCTTCTTGCCCATGACCAAGGAAGAGATGCACTCTCTTGGCTGGGAGAGTCTTGATATTTTATTCATCACCGGCGATGCCTACGTGGACCACCCAGCCTTTGGCGTGGCTCTCTTGGGCCGCTGGTTGGTGTCCCACGGATATAAGGTTGGTATTTGTGCCCAGCCCCAATGGCAAGACACCACAGACATTTTGCGCATGGGCAGACCACGCCTGTATGCAGGCATCACCGCCGGTGCTTTGGATTCGCAACTGGCCCACTATACGGCCTTTCGCAAAAAGCGTTCAGAAGACGCCTATACTCCCGGTGGCAAAGCCGGAGCTCGCCCCAACAGAGCTTCCATCATCTACACCAATCTTGCACGACGAGCCTTCCCCGGTCTCCCCTTGGTGCTGGGCGGCATAGAGGCCTCCTTACGCCGCTTTACCCATTATGATTTTTGGTCCGATGCTTTGCGCCGTTCTTTGTTGCTGGATGCCAAGGCCCATATGCTCATCTATGGCATGGGTGAACGCGCCGTATTGGACATTGCGCAAAAATGCCAAGCTGGCTTGCCGCTGGAATATGTGGATGGCACGGCGTGGATGCAAAAAAGTGAAGAAGTGGACTATGACCATCATTATATAGATCTGCCCAGCCACGAAGACATGCTCGAGCACGCACCTTTGCTCATGGATGCCACACTGGCTCTGGAAAAGCATGTGCACCTTGGCACCGATTATATACGTCAAAATCATGGCTCGCGTGAATTACTCATAGCCCCGCCGGCAAAGCCTTTGAGCCAAGCAGAAATGGACGCCCTTTACGAGCTACCTTTCCAGCGCGCGGCGCATCCTTCGTATAAAGAAGCCATTCCCGCCGAAGAAATGCTTCGCACCAGCATCACATCACATCGCGGTTGTGGCGGCGGTTGCGCTTTTTGTTCCTTGGCCTTGCATCAAGGTCGACGCTTAAGTTCACGCTCCGCTCAATCCATCATGGATGAAGCGCAAGGCATGACACGCAAAAAGGGCTTCAACGGCAGTATTTCCGATGTGGGCGGCCCCACAGCCAATATGTGGCAAGGCTCTTGCACTAATCCCAAACCTTGCGTGCGCACCTCCTGCTGCCATCCAAAGGTTTGCCCCTTTTTCCGCACGCCGCAAATGCAACATATACATATGTTGCGAGATATTAAAGATCTGCCCGGCATCAAGCATGTGCGCGTGGCTTCCGGCATTCGTGCAGACATTGCCATGGATGAAGCCCATGCCGTGCACGCCTACACCGAAGAATTCACCGGCGGCCAATTGAAAATTGCGCCTGAGCATAGCGAAGAAGATGTGCTCAACCTCATGCGTAAACCGCCCTTGGAAGTGTTTGAAACCTTCTTGGCGGCCTTCCAAAAACATTGCCAAAAGGTGGGACGTGAGCAATATGTGGTGCCGTACTTAATGAGCGCCTATCCCGGCTGTACCAAGGGGCATATGCATGCCTTGGCGCAATGGTTGGCGCAAAGAAATTGGAAACCGCAACAGGTGCAATGTTTTATTCCCACACCGGGCACCATTGCCACGGCCATGTTTTATACGGGCCTAGACACGAAAAAAGAACCCATCTATGTGGCTCGTAGTGATGCTGATCGCTTGGCACAGCATCGCATTCTCATGCCACAAGTGGGTCGCCCCCCCATGAAGGGTGCTGGCAATAGACAGGACAAAAATAGAAAGTTTGAGGACAACCCCAAACATACGCAAAACCAAAACGCCACAAAGCGTAAAGGGAAAAAGCATGGCTGACAACGACCAACGTCTAGCCCTTCTGGAAGAAGGTCTGTACTTTCAGGAAAAGCACCTCAAAGATCTCGATGAAGTGCTTCAAGCGCAACAAAAGCAAATAGATATGTTAGAAAAGCAATTGGCGCGCACCCAAGAAAAATTGGAAAACCTGCTAGCTGAGCAAGGTGGGCAAGGTTTTACCAATCCCGTACCTCCGCACAGCGTGAAGTGGTAACCATGGCCTATATTGGTTTATTTGGCGGTTCTTTTAATCCTGTGCATGTGGGTCACTTGCGCCTAGCCATAGAAATACTAGAATATAAAGATCTTCCCTTGGCTGTGGACCATGTACAGCTTATTCCTTGTGCATGCCCTGCGCATAAAGATGCACACAATTTCTTGCCCTTTGCCTTACGCCATGCCATGCTAGAGGCAGCTTGTGCCCCCATTGACGGCTTGTGCGTCAGTACGGTGGAAGCAGAGCGCCAAGGGCCATCGTACACATGGCACACCTTGGAAAACTACGCGCAAAACTATCCACAACAGCGTTTGCTTTTCATGGAAGGCATTGAAAACCTTTTGGACCTTCCCCATTGGTATAGAGGCTTAGAAATTCCCATGCTCACAGACATGGGTGTCACTCCGCGCGGCGATGGAGATGAAGAGCTTTTCATACGCACCGTGAGCAAGCATTGGCCCCAAGCGCGCATTTCCGAAGGTCCTTGTCCTGCGGCGCATATAGACTTCGGCAACCATGAGGCGCATATTTATTATATGCCCATACCGCGTTTAGACATTAGCTCTTCTTATATACGTCAGCGTTGGCTGGCCAAGGGCTCCTTGCACGCGCTCATGCCAGACGCAGCCTTGCACCTCTTGGAGCAAGCTCAAAGCGAAGTTCAACACATTTGGAAGTAAAGGATATTTCCATGATTGTACCCAAGGATATACGCCATCATTTAGCCAGAGCCAAAGGCTATGTACAAAAAAAAGACCTGCCCATGGCCTTGGAAAGTTTGTCCATGGCTTTACGGCAAATGAGCTCACAACATTTGCACTGCGTCCCCACCGTGGAGCGAGAGGTCAATGCCCTCATAACTAGCCTTGCCACAGAACCGGCTCTCGCTTTTTTACTAGACCCACACAGCACTGGCAATCCGCGTCCCATAACCTATCAATACGGGCGTGAAGGGGCTCTCGCCACGGTCTTGCGAGAATTTGCTAAAATTCTACGCGAGCAGAGTCAAGATATTCAAGAAAAATACCAAGTACGCGAAAGGTTGCAAGAGCTTTTACACAAAGGCTTAAGCCTCATGGAAGAAGGACAACTGGGCACAGGTGCGGCTTTTTTGCAAAGGGCCGCCAGTGAATATCAACACGATGTGGCGCATATTACTTCCATAGGGCAAGCTCTCATGCATTATAAGCAATACAATGTGGCCGCCAAAGTTTTTGTGGATAGTTTACCCCACCATCCCAAGCAGAAAGAGTTTTACTCCAAGGCCATTGAAGCCCATATGCAAGTGGAAAACTACGCCGGTGCTGAATATGTATTTCATAGAGCCATGCAACAATTTGGACGTCACCCGCGTAGCATTGCCAAATTGGCGCAAGTTTACCTCCTCTGGGAAAAATATCAGGACGCCGAAGCCTTGGCCATGGAAGCACTGGAAATGGACAGTACAGAAAATCTGGCCCAAGAGGTGCTCATGGCCATTCCTGAGCCCATGCCCCTCCATGAAGACGACTTTGAAGACGAGCATGATTATGACGCACCGGACGCAAATGACCCCTTAGACGAAGACTCTGAAGCCTTGAACACGCTTTCCTTAGCCCTAGCACCAGAGGAAGACCAAGAAGACTCACAAGCCGCTCTCGGCACTTCAAAGAGCTATGAAGAACTTCTCAAAGCCTACGCCCCTGCTGCCACGGCCAAAACCATGCCCATACAAAGACCTCCAAACCCTGCAGAGCTTTTGGGCTTAGACAATTTGGACGATTTACCACCTCTGGTGGATTTTGAAGACGTAAGAAAAAAATAGATTTTCAAAGCATAAAAAAAGCTCAAGTTTCATACGATTCTTGAGCTTTTTTATGTCAGGACTTTCTGGTAAATATAGTACCAGAAAATTTCAATTGAAATATAATTACTTATACGTGGGCATTGCGCTCCACCATGGCCAAGGTGTTGGCCACTTGGCGCCCCGAAGAGGTCTGGCTTTGCAATTGGCGTTCAATGGTGGAAATGCCCTTCACCACGGTGGAGTGGCGTCTATTGAAGCGTCCGCCTATTTCTTCCAAGGTGGCAGAAGTATGCTTACGAGCAAGATAGTAAATGGTATCACGAGCCAGCACATATTCTTTACGGCGGCTTTTGGAAGTGATTTGTTTTTCCGACACATCAAAAGAAGAACACACCAAAGAAATAATGCGCTCCATGTCCAATAAAGAAGCCGTGGGCATGAACTGCGACAATACATCCATAGCCATCTCTAGGCTAATGGAACAGTTCAAGTGCTTGGCCTTAAAAATCAAATTGCGCAAACAGCTTTCCAGTTGGCGTACATCTTCGTGTAAATGTTCCACCAAAATATCTGCCACGCTGGAAGGCAATGCCATGTCTTGTCCATGGGCTTTATGCTGCAAAATGGAGCGGCACATATCACGCGTGGGCTTATCAATTTGCGTCAACATACCGGAACAAAAATGCGATACCAACTGGCTATCCACATTTTTCAATTCTTTGGGGCTAAAAGAAGACGTTAAAACCACGCGGCTCCCTTGAGCCTGCAAAGACTTAATGGTGGCTAAAGCTTCATTTTGTGTTTTTTCTTTACCTTGGAATAAATGCACATCTTCCAACAAGAGCACATCCAAGCCGCGTAAGGAGGATTTGAACTCATCCATCTGGCTATAACGTGCAGCACGCACAAAGTGCGATGTGAAATCTTCGGCTGTTAAGTATCCCACGCGTGCTTTACCATTTTCACGGGCCATGCTTTGGCCTATGGCATGGATAAGATGCGTCTTACCAAGGCCAGAATTGGCGCTGACAAATAAAGTGTCTATGGAAGAAGAATGACGACAAATATCCTGAGCGGCAGCTGCAGCCATGGAATTGGCAGGGCCCACCACAAAATCATTAAAATCATAACGCCAGCGTACACGCGTAAGAGGGCTTTGTGCCGGCATGGGTAAAGCCACTTGCATCTCTCTAGCATTTACCACGGCAATGGGTTCCGCCGTATGCGGGAAAGCACGCCTAGGGAGAGACTCCACAAGGCTTTCTTGGCGTGCTTCTTGGCTAGCCTTTGGACGGATTGAAGCTCCTGAAGGTGTAACTAAGGGCAATGTACTGCTTTCCTGAGCCTTTTGCTCAAATTCGCGTACAATGAACTTTAGCTGCACTTGGTCACTTTCAATGCCCAATACCAGCGCGCAAGCTTCACGAATGGACCTTGCAAAATGACGCTCAAGCCATGCACATACATAGGCTGTTCTAGTAAATACTTGGACAGAATTACCATCCACTTGGCCATCAAGCGGAGAAATCCAAACCTTATAATCACCAGATTTAAGCGTTTTTTGTAGGTTATCGCAAATTATTTCCCATTTGTTCGTCATGTGGCGTTTCTAGCAAAAACAGGTACAAACCATCAATGGCAATTTAACCCATTTTGCTCCTTCGTTTTCCCCCAATACACAAGCTTCGACCTATGTATCTAAGGCGTTAAAATACCAAACTAAAAATATAAGCAATATTTTTTCACCTATTGCAATGCCCTTTTAGACAAAGGGTTTTCTATCGAATTTTTTTTCTCTGTGCAATATTTTTTTTCAACTTATCCACAAGAAGATAGGTGAAGTACTTCGTTTATCTCTGATTTGCTCGGAAATTTACTTTTTTTGCTAGCATTAGCAATTCAAGACCTTAGCCCTTGTCAAGATATTTTTTCCAAAAATTTTTTTCTTTTGCTCTTAAGTAATCTTTTGGTAAGTCGATAAAGTTTGTGTACAGCCTATGTACACAGGTCTTGCTTATTGCCGTCACAATAAGCCTGAACAACCTTATAATGAGTGGTGTTCTCATTAAAAACACACCGGACACTCCCGTCTGGAGGGCACATTGCGTCACCAAATGCAATGTGCCCTTTGTGTTTAAAAACACGCTAAAAGATTTTCCCGAAAAATTCTTTGGCAAAAACCTCGCTTAATGGCATACTGCTTTCATGAAAGAAAAACATCCTACTCATCCCTTGTGGGGTTTACCTGAGCTAGAATTCACCGCCAACGCAGAACTAGACAACGTAGAGCCCATGATTCCAGACGATGCAGCGTGTTTTGCCCTATGGGATCAGTACGCCATGATGGACAATGTGCGCGCCCATTCTCTTATGGTGGCAGACTTTGCCACTCTACTTGCAAGCATGGCTCATGACCTAGGACATCCCATTTGCATTGACTCTGTACGCGCCAGCGCCCTTTTACATGACCTTGCCAAAAGCTATACCATTGCACACGGCGGCAGCCACGCACAAATGGGAGCCTCCATCGTGGTGCAACATACCGGCAACAGAGAAATCGCTCAGGGTGTAGCCATGCACGTACATTGGCCTTGGAACATCCCTCAAGATATTTGCGCCATTCCATTTTTCATCATCTATGCCGATAAACGCGTCATGCACGATCAATGCGTGAGTCTAGAAGATCGCTACCAAGATTTACTGACGCGCTACGGCACCAATGAGCTACACAAAGCAAATATCCGTTTATCCTACGAGCAAGGATGCAACATTGAAAAAGCGCTAAGTGCGCTTCTGGAGTGTGATTTACATGCGTATACTTTTGATAGCGGGCGGCTGGTCCAGCGAGCGTGATGTCTCGCTAAGCGGTGCCAATAGCATCGCCGACGCGCTCTCTCATAACGGACATAGCGTCACTTTTTTTGACTTATCACTTGGCTTTGACTCTTTGCTCAGTACCGCCAAAGAGCACGACTTTGCCTTTATCAATCTGCACGGCGCACCGGGTGAAGATGGCCTCGTACAAGCCATGCTAGACAGCGTACACATCCCCTACCAAGGTTCTAACGCCCAAGGTTCTTTCCTTGCACTGCACAAAGCCGCCACTAAGCAAATTTATCGCCAAAAAAATATTCCCACTGCCGACTGGGAATTCCTTCCCTGCCCTCCAGCTGATCACTGGGAGCCAGTATTGCCTTATCCCATTTTTGCCAAAAGCAATACCGGCGGCTCATCCCTCTTACTCTTTTGCTGTCAAAATAAAACGGAGCTTAAAGAAGCCATCCATAAAATTTTTACAGCTGGCGCAGAAGTCATTCTTGAAACCAATATTGACGGGCAAGAGGCCACTTGCGGCGTACTGGGTGACCAAGCTCTGCCTCCCATACTCATTAAGCCCCTTGCAGGCGAATTTTTTGATTACACCAGCAAATATACCAAAGGTGCCGCAGAGGAAATCTGCCCAGCCCCCCTAGCACCAGAAATAAACGCACAATTGCAAGAGCTAGCATTGGCGGCGCACAACGCCCTTGGACTCTCTGGCTACAGTCGTACCGACTTTAGAATCACCGCCGACGGGCGCATCTTCACCCTAGAAACCAACACCCTGCCCGGCATGACTGCCACAAGTCTCGTGCCGCAAGAAGCCAAAGCCATGGGGCTTGATTTTGGTGAGCTCTTAGAAAAACTTATAGAGCTAGGTCTCAAGTAGTATAAGGGGAAATATTTCAGATAAAAAAAACCATGAGTGCTAACCCATGGTTTTTTTAGTGATGCAAAGCGTTTTGTTTTATTTCCACTGGATTTCTTGGGGCGGGAACTTTTTGCAAAAAGTTCCCGCCCCAAACCCCACCCTCAAAAACTTTTCATGGCCGCCACAGGCCTTTTTTTATGCACATGGCTGGGCAATGGGGGTGTGAGAGTAAAGGATGTCATTTTTAGTATCTATTGAAATACAAGCAAAAGGTACACTTCTAACGTAAAGCTTTCCGAGGCGCATAACGAAAGCTACACATTTGCTTGCCATCCGCTTCTCATCAAAGTGTATCTACTCAGGTGCTTTCTTAGCCGTCCACAACACCGCCCAAAAGCACGCTTTTACAATCAACATAATCTATACAATGAAGAACTAGCCCACAAATAAAAAAAGCCCTTCACGGCTTCCACAAGAAAACGGTAAAAGGCTCACATACAAAAAATACGCTATACAAAAAAAGAACTCCCACGCTAAGAGCAGCAGGAGTTCAAGAAAAATTTGGCGGGACCTACTTGATTACTTCCGTTCACTGCGGCGATTTAAGGACTGCAGTATCTTTTTTGGCTTTGTAGT
>CAYJLO010000047.1:0-21195 GCA_964370835.1 uncultured Desulfovibrionaceae bacterium | reverse complement strand
ACGTTATTTCCAATAACTTGGCTAACGTTAACACCACAGGTTTTAAGAAAAGTCGCGCCGAGTTTGAAGATCTTATGTACCAAACCATGAAGATTGCAGGCTCCATTACCGAAGGAGACACCGTATTGCCCACAGGTATTCAAGTGGGTATGGGTGCTCGCCCAACGGCCGTGCATAAATTCTTTTCCCAAGGGGATTTTCAAAACACTGGCAATGCCCTTGATATAGCCGTTGAAGGCGATGGTTTCTTTCAGGTGGAAGTTAACGGTGAACTCATGTACACACGTGCCGGAACTTTTAAATTAAATCAAGATGGTACAGTGGTTACGGCCAATGGCTATGTGCTGCAACCAGAGTTTACTGTGCCGGCTGAAACCAAAAATATTTCCATTTCACCCCAAGGGCATATTGCTGCTCTTGATGCCAGCGGTGCAGAAATTGCCTCGGCAGAAATTCCTCTGTACACGTTCATTAACCCCGCCGGCCTAGATGCGCGTGGACGTAACTTATACACTCCCACCGATGCCTCCGGCGAGGAATTGGAAGGCGTACCCGGAACGGATAATGTGGGTACTTTGGCTCAAGGCTTCCTTGAAATGTCCAACGTGGAAGTGGTAGATGAAATGGTGAATATGATCGTGGGCCAGCGCGCGTACGAAGTAAACTCCAAGGCCATTCAAACTTCTGACTCGATGCTTGGAATTGCTGTACAGCTGAAGAGGTCGTAATGATGCGCACGAGGGGGCCAGCTTCCTTGGCACATGTGGTCTGTACTTTGGTCCATGTGTTGAAACTGAGCGTGGTCATGGCCAAAGTCATGGCTTGGCGCCCCCATATGGTTTGCATATGCATGCTGTGCTTTGGTCTAAGCTTTGTTTCAAACACAGCGCAAGCTGGACAGTGGAATTATGCCAAGCCTGGGCTACCCTTGCAATCCAGCCACCAAGAAGCTGGTGCGGCGCAGACTCGCCAGAATTTTGCCACAGGGCAATATGGCGGAGGAACACTACAGCTGAATCGTGACCATGATTGGTCTTTGCGCATACGTAGTGCCGCTGTGACGCGTGGAGATATGGTAACCTTGGAAGAAATTGCCGACCCGGTGGGGCCCATGCCCGCAGGTTTGTGGGAATCTTTACGCTCTCAGCCTTTATGGCCAGCTCCGCCCGAACCGGGCAAGCCCTTACAAATAAATAAAGGACGCCTTGGCCGAGCTTTACGAGATACCCTTGGGGATACGGCGGCGCGTTGCGTTTTGCCCAACTCCCTTGCCATACAAAAGGGTGGGGCGGTTTTCCATGAAGAAGATTTGCGCCAATATGTAGTCAGCTTTTTGACGCCGCAAACCAATGCCATGCCTGGTAGTGCGCAGTGGGATGATTTTCGCTTGCCGCCTTATATTTTTTTGGAACATGAGCATCAAAGGGTGAGCCTTGAGCCCGGTTCTGTGGCTCCGGGGCGCGTAACATTTCGTTTTTTGGTGCAAGAGCCTGATGGCACAGTGGTGCGACGAGCGGCCGGAGCGGCTTTTTTGAACTTATGGGTCGAAGTGCCGGCGGCGGCGCGTCCTTTGAATAAAGGAGATTCGCTTCATGTACAAGATATTGCTTTTACAAGGGTGAACGCCGCACATTTGAAATCCATGCCTTGGGATGGTAAGGGCGGGCCGTGGCAAATGGTGCGCAGTGTGGGTACTGGCCAAGTGATTTATAGTGGAGATTTGCTGGGCGAGGCCATGGTAAAACGTGGCGATATTGTCAATCTTATCTATGCAAAAGGCTCCATTCGCATGGAAATAAAGGCTGAAGCTCTTTCTGATGGTGCTCCTGGTGCCATTATTGCGGTGCGAAATTTGCAAAGTAAAAAACAAATTTATGCCACCGTGCGTGACAGAATCACCGTGGTAATAGAATAAAGTACGTGTTGAAAGGAGCCATACGGGTGGCTTTTGGGAGGAGACCCATGAAAAAATTTCACAATATCTGCCTAGCTTTCATGCTGGTATTTTTGCTCAGTGCTTGTCAAGGTTCCAAGCAAACGCCCACAGTGGTGGCCCCCACGGTAACGGCGGCACCGGTGCAAAGTTATACGCCGCAAGAGCGCTATGACAATCCCGGCTCTTTATTTGCTGACAGTGATATTGATCCGCTTTTTTCCGATAGCCGCGCTCGTCGCATTGGGGATATTGTGGTGGTAAATATCATGGAAAATAGCCAAGCTGTAAACTCTGCCGATACAGAGACAGATAAGGAAAGCAATAACAATTACGGAGTGCAAGCTTTATTTGGCGCCAGCTCTGTCAATGCGCTTCCCTATCTTCTTGGTGGCGGTCCCTCTGCTTTGCAGGGATCTGTGGGGCCGGGCACGTCCGTTTTCCAATCCGCTTCCAGTAGCGACTTCACAGGCACAGGCTCCACCACGCGCTCCAATTCTGTGATAGCTTCCATAGCTTCGCGTGTGATTAAGGTTCTTCCCGGTGGCAATTTGCAAATTGAAGGTGTGCGTCAAACGCGCATCAACGAAGAAACACAGTATATGGTCATTACAGGTACCATTCGTGCCAGAGATATTTCCGCTGATAACTCCATCATGTCCACACAAATGGCCGATGCTAACATTCAGTACTACGGTAAGGGCGTCTTGGCCGATAAGCAAAAGCCGGGTTGGTTTACGCGCTTTATGGATAATTTGTGGCCTTTCTAACGGAATCTTGTTTCATGGAAAACCCGCTTTGGCGGGTTTTTTTTGTTATGGCATTAGGGAGTGAGCTTTATACTTTTCTTCACTTGGTTTTTTCGCAAAGCTTTGGTATGTTGCTTCAGCAATTTTGCGCTTTCGCTGTTAAGAATGGCATTTTGCCAGAGGTCTTTTTAGACTATACAGCCCATGCATAAAATGAAAGTAAGGACAGTCTTTATGTCCTCTTAACAATACACTTTTTACAAGGAAATAATATGCCCTTTGCAACCTCTTTTAAAGCATATGATGTGCGTGGAACATATCCAGAATCTTTAAGCCCATCCTTAGCCAAGGCCATTGGTTTGGCTTATGCACAGCTTTTTGCTCCAGAGCGTGTGGTCATAGGACGTGATTGCCGTCTCTCCGGCCCTGTATTGCGCGATGGCTTGGTGGCAGGCTTACGTGCTGGTGGTGTACAGGTAACAGATATAGGTCTATGTGGCACAGAAGAAATTTATTATGCTGCCTTTGCTCAAGGCTTTGATGGCGGCATTATGATTACCGGTAGTCATAACCCTCGTGATGATAATGGCATGAAGTTTGTGCGCAAAGACGCTGTGCCCATAAGTGCAGATACTGGCCTTTTTGATATTCGAGATGCGGCGTTAAAGCTTTTGCCCACGGTGAATATGGAAGAAGAAGTGACCACAGGCTCTTATGCTGAACAGTCCTTTCGTAAAGAATATGTGGAATTTTTGCTTAATTATGTGAAAATTGATCCTGCGACCAGCTTAAAAATCCATGCCGACGCCGGCAATGGTTGCGCCGGATTGGTATTGCAAGAGCTTCTGGATAAGGTGCCTTTTACCTTCACCACGGCCCATATGCAGCCCGACGGTAATTTTCCCAACGGCATTCCCAATCCGCTTTTGCCAGAGCGCAGAGAAGCCACGGCGCAAGCTGTGCGTGAATACGGCGCCGATCTTGGTATAGCTTGGGATGGAGACTTTGACCGTTGCTTCTTTTACGATGCAGAGGGTAATTTCATTGAGGGCTATTACCTTGTGGGGCTATTGGCGCAAAGCCTATTGCAGCAGTTCCCCGGTGCCAAAATCATCCATGATCCACGCCTCATGTGGAATACACAAGATGTGACCAAGGCCGCGGGCGGACAATGCCTTGTGTCCAAATCCGGCCATGCTTTCATTAAGGAAAAAATGCGCGAAGAAGATGGTCTTTATGGCGGTGAAATGAGCGCACATCACTATTTCCGTGATTTTTCCTATTGTGATTCCGGCATGATTCCATGGTTACTGGTGGCGCAACTCATTACCCAAAGTAAAAAAAGCTTGGCAGAGCTTGTGCAAGAGTGCATGCAAAAATACCCTTGTAGCGGCGAAATTAACCGTAAGGTGAAAGATGCCAAAGCCATAACGCAAAAAATTTATGATGTGTATGGCCCTCAAGCCCTTTCCGAGGATAGATTGGACGGTCTTTCCTTGGAATTTGATAATTGGCGCTTCAATGTGCGCTCGTCCAATACGGAGCCCTTGTTGCGCCTTAATGTGGAATCACGCGGCGATGTGGCTCTTATGCAAGCGAAAACCAAGGAACTCTTGGAAATTATAGATTCGTTCTAAGGAGAAAACATGAAAGAAGTTATTAAAACCGACAAAGCCCCAGCTGCTGTGGGCCCTTATAGCCAAGCCGTACGCGTAGGAAATACCCTTTATGCTGCCGGCCAAGTGGCTTTAGACCCAGCCACCGGTAAGGTTGTGGAAGGCGATGTGAGCGCACAAGCCACCCAATGCCTTAAAAACGTGCAGGCTGTGCTTGAAGCTGCAGATTTTGCCATCACAGATGTGGTCAAAACCACAGTGTTCATTACCAATATGGCTGATTTTCCCTTGGTTAATGAAGAATACAAAAAAGTTTTTAAAGAGCCTTATCCTGCGCGTTCTTGCGTGGGCGTTGCCTCCCTTCCCTTGGGTGTGCAAGTGGAAATTGAAGTTATTGCTGTTAAGGCGTAATGCTTTTTCAGGTATGGCTTTTTAAAAGCTAGACCAGCCTTATGATACTTTCTGGGGGGAGATGTATCTCTCCTCAGAAAATATTTTCAAAAATATAGCTAGTACATAAATTTTTTTTATGTATTAATTATTTGCTATAATTCAAAATTTATAAAAATATAATAAAAATAATTTATCTTAACGGCCGTTAAGTTTTTCTTAAGTTCTGATTGTTTTACTGTGTTCAACAAAGACAATATCTTTTTGATAGGAGAAAAATATGAACAGACAAAAGAAAATTCCTTTATTATTGGCAGCACTTCTTTTTACTGGCGCCCTTGCCAGCACCCCCATGGCAGAAGCTAAGCAAAATGGTGGCTTCTATGGCCCTACAGAGAAAGGTGGCTACTCAGGCCCCGGCCCTGCTGTCATGGGTATTAAAGATGCCGGCAGTCAAGCCGACGACACATGGGTGACCTTCCGCGGTAAAATCATCAATCATAAGGGTGATGAAATGTACACCTTCCAAGACGCCAGTGGCACCGGTGTGGTGGAAATAGATCGTAAAGCTTGGGGCGGTGCCAATGTGGGCCCGCAAGATGAAGTGGAGCTTTTGGTGGAAGTGGATAAAGATTGGGGCTCTGTGGAATTTGACGTGAAAACTGTTAGAATTATTAAGAAATAAGTTGTCATAGAGGAGGTTCACGAACCTCCTCTTATGCTTTGCGAGTGTGGCATGCGTATTTTATTGGTAGAAGATGATGTTCTCATAGGCGATGGCGTAGTGGTGGCCTTGGAAAAGCAAGGCTTTACTGTGGACTGGTTGCAAGATGGTGCCGTGGCGCAAGGTGCTTTGCAAGCAGATAATCATGATGTAGTTATTTTGGATCTCACATTGCCCGGCATGGATGGACTCGATATTTTGCGCCATTGGCGTCAAAAAGGGCTCACTACTCCAGTGCTTATTCTCACCGCACGTGGCACAGTGTCGCAAAGGGTAGAGGGGCTCAATCTGGGGGCTGACGATTATTTACCCAAGCCTTTTGCTTTGGCTGAATTGGTGGCTAGAGTTCGCGCATTACAAAGGCGTCAAATGGGGCAAAATGATACAGTGCTTAAACACGGTACTGTGAGTTTTGATGTGGAAAAACGCTTGGTGTATAAAGATGACGAACCCATCTCCATTAGCCCCAAGGCCATGGTGTTGTTAGAAATATTTATGAACCATGGCAATGCCGTGTTGTCGCGTTCCTCCTTGGAGGAAAAGCTTTACGGCTGGAATGATGAGGTGAGCAGCAATACCGTTGAGGTGCACATTCATCATTTGCGTTCCAAACTGGGATCTACCTTCATAAAAACTGTGCATGGCATAGGTTATACCCTAGGAAAATAGAAAGTGGTCATGGGATATGTAAGAAGATTTTGGCGTCATGTGGGCACGTGGAGCCTTATTTCACGATTGGCCATGTTTTTCACGCTTTTTGCGCTGCTTACGTGGGGCATAGCCATGGGTACAGCATGGCGTTTTGATCATCAGCATATTCGCGTTTTTTATGATTCACATATGCAACTGTTGGCAAAATCTTTATCGGAATTGGATTTTGAAAAAATGCATGGTGAAATTGACGAAATTGAAGAAATTTTGCCATCTAAGCATAAGAAAAAAATGAATGCCGTCAATGAAGCTTTTTCTTTTGCCGTCTTCACGCGTCATGGTGAACGCATTTTAAGCGATGACGACGATGGTAAATATTTACCTTTCTTCTATGATCGTGGGTATAAAGTGCTGAATAATAACGAACGTCGTGAAAAAGATGACGTGGACAGGCGCTATTTATATAAAGACGATATAGATGATGATGACGAACTGGACGGCGATAGATGGCGTCTGTATGGGTTACCTGTGCAAGAAGGTAACTATATGGTGGTGGTGGGGCAAAATCTAGAGCATAGAGATGATGTGGTGGTGGAGATTTTGTGGCGCCATGCCATGCCTTGGTTGGTGCTTTTGCCGCTTTTTCTTTTAGGGCTCATGATTATTTTACGCCGAGAATTGAAACCTTTACGCATGTTAACACAAAATTTGTACCGTCGTGATGCTCATGATATTCATCCCATAGAAATTCCGGTGCTCACCACGGAAACACGCCCCCTTGTATATGCTCTTAATATTTTGCTTGAGCGCATACAATCTCTTTTGCAACAAGAGCGTGCCTTTGTGTCCAATGCTGCTCACGAGTTACGCACGCCTTTGGCCGGTTTACGTGTACAAGCCGAAGTGCTGGAAATGTGTATGGATGATCCAAAAGTTCGAGAAAACGCCCTACAAAATATCTTACAAGGTAGTATTCGTTGCTCGCGCCTCGTGGAACAACTGTTGCTCCTCTCCAGCCTTGAAGCCAAGAACGATCAGAACGAGCCGCGCGAAACTATACCGTGGGAAATCTTATTGCAAGATGCCATGGATACCGTGGCAAGTTCTGCCAATCTTAAACGTATTTCTTTGCAGCAAGTACAGCAGGAGCAACCACGCTTAAAACAAGGTCATGCTGAGCTATGGGGCATTGCGTTACGCAATCTCATGGATAATGCTGTACGGTATACGCCTGAAGAAGGACAGGTTCTTGTGTGTCTTCAAACCAAGTCTGTGAGTGTAGAAAATACATCACCCCATGTGCCGCCCGAAGCCTTACAGCAGCTAGGCAAACGTTTCTATCGCCCTCCTGGACAAAAACAAACTGGTAGCGGGCTTGGTATTGCCATTGTGAGCCATATAGCCAGTTTGCACGGTGCCAAAGTGCTGGTGGAAAATAGTATGCTTGCGGGTAGGGAGAGTGTTAAGGTTTCGGTAGTTTTTTAGATAGTGTCGTCAAATGCGCCTTTTTGGTTTTCTCTGCGTCAGATTCCATGTGCTTTTTCGGTCATGTATGTCTCTATACACTCCCCCAAACCCCCACCCCTCTCCTTTCAAAACGCGCTTCATGAAGCGTATGTTCAGATGATCTTTCTCATTTTTAGCAAAAAGAGTGAAGCGTATACGTGTTTTCTTTCAGTAGATATATTGAAAAACGTTTACTCGCATAATCCGATTTTAAGTTAATAGAAAAAACATGTTTTTATGTACTGCAAAGAAGCCGCTTAGGGATATCTAAAGGGAGATAATGTAGCTTATATGTGGCGCGTTTTGAGGGGGAGAAAGGGGGTGTGGGGGAAAGAGGGGGAACTTTTTGGCGCTAGCAAAAGTTCCCCTTCTTTCCCCCACAAAAAGAAGCTCTACTAAAAACAGAAAATATTAGGCTTCGGATTGATTCTTCAGCGCTTCTGTTTGATAGAAGGTGTTTAAGGATTCCAATAAATTTGTGATGTCACCTTCCATGATCTTTTCCAAAGAGTATAAGGTCAGGTTGATGCGGTGATCTGTGCAACGTCCTTGTGGGAAGTTGTAAGTGCGAATACGCTCTGAGCGGTCACCGGAGCCCACTTGTGCCTTACGGTCGGCAGACATGCTAGCATTTTGCTTTTCCTGTTCGGCTTGCAAGATGCGTGATGCCAGAACCTTCATGGCAGAGGCTTTGTTTTTGTGCTGACTCTTTTCGTCCTGACAAGTCACCACGGTGCCTGTGGGGATGTGTGTGATACGCACGGCAGATTCGGTTTTATTTACGTGCTGACCGCCTGCGCCGGAAGCGCGGTATACGTCAATGCGCAAATCATCGGGGCGGATATCAATATCCACTTCATCGGCTTCAGCCATGACGGCCACGGTGGCGGCGGAGGTGTGAATGCGCCCTTGTGTTTCTGTGGCAGGCACACGTTGCACGCGGTGGGTGCCTGCTTCGTATTTAAGCTGGCTATATACGCGATCACCGGAGATGAGGCAGATGACTTCCTTCATGCCGCCAGTATCGGTGGGGGATTCACTCATGATTTCCGTTTTCCAGCCCTTTACTTCAGCATAACGGGTGTACATGCGAAAAAGGTCTGCGGCAAAAAGGGAAGCTTCATCGCCGCCGGTACCGGCACGGATTTCTAAAATGGTGTTCTTATCGTCCAGCGGATCCTTGGGCAAGAGAAGTATCTTTAATTGATGCTCAATTTCTGGAAGACGTTCATCGGCAGCACTGATTTCTTCTTGAGCCATGGCGCGCATTTCCGCATCACTGTCGTTGAGCAGGGCGGCATTTTCCTCTTTTTGTTGCAAGAGGGTGCGGTGCTCACGAAACAGGTCCACCACCTCACGCAAATCTGCGTGAGCCTTAGTGACTTTACGGTAACGATCTTGGTCGTTAAAGATATCCGGTTCGGCCAGTTGGGCTTCCAAATCGAGATATTTTTTTTCTAAACTTTCTAGCTTAGCAAACATAGGGGTATCCTTTTATGAAAAATGTCATGTTCTGAGGTAAAAATTCGTTGTTTCAGATGGGCACAGTTAATGTTCATTTTCCATGGCTTTATAGTCTACGGGGCGCACGCTTTCAGGAGCGTCTTTGCCAAGAGCTTCATAAAGGGCCACGATGGCCACTTCCAATTGTTCATATTGCGGCTCATAGGTGGTAAGCCTTTGTAAAAGCAAGCCGGGTGCGCGCAGTGAGCGTCCCAAAAAGCTTGTGTCATCCATGCGTGCGGCCACGTGAATAAGCTCATAGGCCAACGAGGCTATGGGAATCATGAGTAAAAGCTTAAAAAGTAAGGTCACGGCATGCTTGGTTATATTGCCATCTGGTGTCCAAAGGCTAAGCATAAGCGGCACCAGTACAGCGTGCAAAACTATGGAAATACAAATAACGAAGAGCAAAAAAGTGGTGCCGCAACGAGGATGCAAACGGCTCATGCGCATGGCTTCATAGGCCGTGACTTCACCGCCGCTCTCAAAGGTATGGATAACTTTATGCTCGGCGCCGTGGTATTGAAAAACGCGGCGAATGTCCGGCAAAAGGGAAATGGCTATGATATAGCTCACAAAGATGGCGCATTTAAAGAGGCCATCCCAAAGGTGAAAGGAAAGGGCTTCCACATCGCCGCCAAGGCCAAACCAGGTCATGACCAGCGAGAGCATGTGCGGTAACACCACAAAAAGCACAATGGCCATGCCAAGGGCTATCATCATGGTGAGGACAATGTGCCACGTTTCCAGTTTTTCATTTTCCCCTTCGGCGGCTTGCTCGGCGGAGCGGTTCAGGGCTTTTATGCCATTGACCAAGGTTTCCAGTAAAACGGGAAAACCGCGTACAAAGCGTAATTTTAGGAGTGGGTGCTTGGTAAGAGAGAACCACGGTTTGCGCTCAGCCACAATGGTTCCATCGGCATGGCGTACGGCCAAGGCATAATGGTCTTGGTGGCGCATCATAACTCCCTCCATAACGGCTTGACCGCCAACCACAGGGCATGTGTTGGCAACGATACCTGTGAGCAGAGAACGTAAGGTGGGAGTTTTCATAAAAACCTCTGAACCGTAAAGATGCAAGAAGTGCTCGATTTCACAAGCAAGTAAAAGTATCTTGATTGTAGTATCCAAGGCAAAATGCGCTTAAGAGTCCACAAACAAAGATACTCTCTGAAGGGGGCCTATGCCCTCTTAGGCAACAACCTAAAAGGGCATAGACAAACAATGTAGCTTAGCAAATCAAAGCTTGCAGCAAGTCCGTAAACAGGACTTATTTGCTATCAAACTTAGCGTACTTTTTGCGGAAGCGATCAATACGACCAGCTGTGTCCAAAAAGCGTTGCTTCCCTGTGTAGTAGGGATGACATGCAGAACATACTTCCAAAGAAATGTGCTCGCCTTTGGTGGTGAGCAATTGTTCTTCGTTGCCGCAGGCACAAGTGATTGTGGCCTTGTAGGTCTTTGGATGGATATCTTTCTTCATTTCTATTACCTCGCATAGTAAAGGGGAAAAATAACTATACCCTTTTCTCTGCTTTGGCAAGGGGAAAAGAGGGTAAAATTTCTTTTTTTGTAGTAAAGAGCCTTTGGCTCTTGCTAAAATTTCCGATGTGAAAAATGTATCTTAGTGTTATGTATAGTTTTTTTGTATGCTTTAATCAAGAAATCCATTGTAATTTACAGGAAAAAGCGTTACAGCAAAGCCATGAAACGTAAGAACCAAACATCACATAACGTGGGCAAGATACACAATGAATCCCCCCTTGGCAAGCACTCTTATGCAGGAAAATCTTCAAAAATTCGAGCAGACCAACTTCTTTTTGAACAAGGACTTGCAGAAAGCCGCGAGCAGGCCAAGCGCTTCATCATGGCAAGGCAAGTATTTGTGGGCGATCCCGGCGTGGCCGTGGATAAACCAGGGCAAGCCTTTGCGCCGGATACGGTGTTTAAACTCACAGGCCAAGAGCGCTATGCCAGTCGCGGAGCCTACAAGCTTTTGACCGGTCTTGAGCATTTTTCTTTGGACGTGACGGACTTTATCTGTCTTGATGCCGGTGCTTCCACCGGTGGCTTCACGGACTGTCTTTTGCAGCATGGTGCGGCCAAGGTTTATGCTGTGGATGTGGGCCACGGGCAATTGCATGAAAAGTTACGTCAAGATGCGCGTGTTATCAATTTAGAAAAAACTAATCTTCGTGTGGCAGAGCCAGACTTTATCCCTGAAATGGTGGATATGGTTGTGGCAGACGTATCCTTCATCTCCTTAACTATGGTTTTGCCGTCGTGTATGCCATGGCTTAAGGTAGGCGGCAAAATCATGGCGCTCATTAAGCCACAATTTGAAGTGGGCGTTGGGCAAACCGATAAAGGCATTGTGCGCGATGAAGCTGTGCGTCAAGGGGCCATTGATAAGGTGGTACATTTTTGTGAAGAGGAACTTTCCCTTACTTTTGAAGGAATTGTGCCTTCTGCTATTCTGGGGCCTAAGGGCAATCAAGAATACCTTGCGCTCTTTACGCGAAAGATGTAGAGAGTGTGCGCAGAAAATAATATTGATTTTCAAAATTAACTATCTACATGCATTTTTGCAGTGTTTTTTCATTTCTTAAGAAAAATTTAATATTTGTTTTGTAATTTGTGCTCTGCAAAAAAATATGCTTGGTAATAAGGCTGTATCTTTATGAAAAAATTGATTCTTCTTCCCTTGGTGCTTTTGGCTACGGCGTGTGCCCCCTTTGCACCGGATGTTCGTGTGGCGGAGCAAAATCTTCCTGCCCCCATGCCAGGAGCTTATCCATCCTTAGGTTCTTTTAAGGCCTTGCCTAAGCCTGAGGGCGCAGGTGTGCAGGCTGTGCAAAGTGAAAGGCCGTGGTGGGAAAGCTTTAATAGTCCAGATCTAAATACCTTGGTGGAAAAATCTTTAACCACCAATTTTGACATTATTACGGCTTATGCGAAATTGCGTCAAAGTGAAGCTGTGACCAAACGCGCCACGGCGGGGCTTTTTCCTACCTTAAACTTTGACGGCGGAGCCGATACAAGGCGCACCGTTTCCACCAATCATAAAAATGATACCACCACCGACCAAACCAATAATGGCTACAATGTAGGTTTGGCGGCGTCTTTTGAGTTGGATTTATGGGGACGTTTACAATCTGAACGTGAAGCAGAGCTTTTGCGCACCAAGGCCACAGAATATGATTTGCAAACGGCTGCCATGAGTATGGCGGCTTCGGTGGCCGATACGTGGATACAATTGTTGGGCAATAGACAAGATTTAGCCGTGCTTGAGGCGCAAATTGCCATCAATAAAGATCTTGTTGACTTGCAGACGGTGCGTTTTAATAATGGTCTTGGCACCAGCCTTGAACTTTTGCAGCAAAGAGAGTTGTTAGCCTCTGTGTTGGCTGAAGTTCCAGATTTAAAGCAAGAAGCCGTGGCCTTGCGTAACTCTTTGGCTATTTTGCAAGGCACCTTGCCCGGCACCGGTATGAAAATAGATGAAAACGCCTCTTTGCCTGTGCTTTCTGCCATGCCAGAGCCCGGCTTGCCCATGCAATTACTGGATGCTCGCCCTGACGTGGCGTCTGCTTGGGCTACTTTAGGCGCCGCTGATTGGGATATATCTGCAGCGCATGCCAATCGTTACCCTGCATTACGTCTTTCTGCTTCCGGCGTCTATCAAGCTGCAGAAAATACCTTCCTTATGACCAGCTGGATTTCTTCACTGGCAGCGGCGCTTACCATGCCTCTTTTTGATGGCGGCGCTTTAGCAGCAGACGAAGCCCGCGCTGAGGCTCAAAGTGATATAGATTTACAAACCTATGCCAAGACTGTGGCCAGCGCCATTGAAGAAGTGGATAATGCCCTTGCCAATGATGCCGGCGAGAGCAGAAAATTACACCTTTTGGAAAAACAATTTGAATTTGCTTCAGCCGCCATGGAAGAAGCTAGAAATAGTTATTTGGGCGGCGTGTCCACCTTCCTTAACTATATTACCGAGTTAAAAAATGTGCAAAGTCTTGAAAGAGCCATCACCAGACAAAAAACACAAGTAGTGCGTTCACGCATTGTATTATATCGTTCCTTGGGTTCTTTAACTTTTCCCGTAACCTTACAATAATAAGAGTAACATAGGTTTAGTATGAGTATTTCTGTACAAAAAAAGAAATTTTCCACTGCCACTGTAGTTATTGGCGTACTTCTTTTGGGAGCTGCTGCCGGGTATCTTATGGTGGCCACAAAGCCGAACACAAAGCGAGTAAAGCCCCCCATGTCTAGCCCCTTGGTGACAACTTATGAAGCTAAACGCTCCACGGCAGCACTTAAAGTAGAAGCTTTAGGTACGGTGAAAGCTGACCAAGAAACCCAGGTGCGTATGCGCGTGTCTGGCCAGGTGGAAGAGCTTGGTTCCAATTTTGACGTGGGCGGTTTGGTGCAAAAAGGCGATTTGCTCTTACGTATAGATGCTCATGACTATGAAAATGCTTTGGCTTTGAAAAAGAGCGCTTTGGCCAAAGCTCAAGCCGATTATGATTTGGAAATGGGGCAGCAAAGGGTGGCACGCACCGAAGTGGCACAGTTAAATAAAACAGCCTCTGGCGTGCGCAATACCTCTTTGGCTTTGCGCGCTCCGCAATTGGCTCAAGCCAAAGCTACCTTGCAATCGGCCGAAGTGGAAGTAAAGCAGGCTGAGCTGGATTTATCTCGTACCCAAGTAAATGCACCGTATAATGCCTTGGTGACAGCGCGTAATACGTCTCTTGGTAGCCAAGCTTCTCCTTCGGATACTGTGGCAACCTTGGTGAGCACCGATGACTTTTATATAGAAGCCGCCATTCCTTTAGATAAGTTACAAAAGCTGGGCATGGGGATTTTTGATAATACTGAAGCCGAAGTGTACACCACCGTGGGCGGCATTCGTCAGGGGCGTGTGCGCCATAGCATTGCTTCCTTAGATGAAACCACACGCATGGGACGTGTGCTTGTGGAAGTAGAAGATCCGCTAGCTTTGCATAGTGATAAGCCTACCTTATTGTTGGGTGACCATGTGCGTGTAGAATTACAAGCCGGCACTTTACAAAATGTTATAGAGCTGCCTCGTGTGGCCTTGCGCGGTAACGATACGGTGTGGGTGGCCAAGAAAAATGACGATGGAAGTTCCAGTCTTGATATACGTACCGTCAATGTTTTGTGGAAAGATTTAGAGGTGGCCTTGGTAGATAAGGGCTTAGAGACAGGCGATCGCATTGTTATCTCTCCCTTGGGCGCACCTATTCAAGATATGTCTGTACGTCTTGAGGGTGAAGTGGCTTCCAAGGCTGCAGGATCTGGTGCCGAGGGTGCTAAGGGTGCCAAAGGAGGCAGCGGTACTAGGGGTGCTAATGGGGCTAAAGGTCCTCAGGCCGGCGCAGAAAAAGGTGCTGGCTCTGAAAAGGGTGCTGGCGCAGAAGGTGCCCGTAAAGGCCCTCGCGGTGGTAATGGTCAAAACAAGCCCGCTGCGGAGTAAAGTATGAGCGCAACACCACAAAAAAGATATTTACGCGGCCCTGTGGGCTGGATGGCAAGCAATCCTGTGGCAGCCAATTTGCTCATGGTCATTATGATGATTGGCGGTATAATTGTGGCTTCACAAGTGCGCCGCGAAGTGTTCCCCTACTTTGAAATGACGGTGGTCACAGTTTCTGTAAGTGTAAGTGGCGCCACGCCCGAAGAAATGGAAAAAAGTGTGGCTCAAGCCATTGAAGAGGCCGTGCAAGGTCTTGATGGCGTGGAAGAAACCACAGCTAGTATTTCTACTGGTTCTGCTTCGGTAACCATTGAAGGCACCGATGATGTGGATGGTAATGTGCTTTTGCAAGATGTGAAAGCCGCTGTGGATCGTATTTCAACCTTTCCTGTAGATGCAGAGCGTCCTACGGTGTCCTTACGTTCTTCGCGAAAAGATGCCATTGAGCTGGTGTTAGCCGGCAATGTTTCTACCTCTGCCTTGCGTTATTGGGGGGACATTGTAAAAGAAGAGCTTATCAATGATCCGGCCATTACTCAGGTAGAATTGGAAGGCGTGCAAGACCATGAAGTGTGGGTGGAAGTCAGCCAAGAAACCTTGCGTCGTTATGGCTTAACCATGGAAGATATTTCCAATGCCATTGGTAGCGGCGCCATTCAACAAGGGGGCGGTAGCCTCAATGCTGATAGCGGTGATATTTTATTGCGCCTCAATGAGCGTCGTGATTATGCCGTGGATTTTGCCAGCATAGCCGTACGTACCAATGCTGACGGCTCTCGTTTACTTTTGGATGATATTGCCACCATTACCGACACCTTTGATGAAACGCGCAAATGGAGTGAGTATAACGGTAAAAATGCTCTTTCCATTGAAATATATAGCCTTGGCAATGAAGATCCCACCGAAGTAGCTGCTGCTACCTTGCGTATTGCTGATAAATATAATGAAATCATGCCTGGGGATATTCGCCTGTATGAACAAAAAAATATGGCGGAAATGTACAATCAACGTAAGGAGCTTATGACAGAAAATGCCATCATGGGCGTGCTCTTGGTGTTCATTTGTTTGTCTATTTTCTTGCGTCCTTCCTTAGCTTTTTGGGTAAGCCTTGGTATTCCCGTTTCTGTGCTGGGTGCTTTTTGGTTCTTCACTCCCTTTGGCATAAGTCTAAACGTCATTTCCATGTTTGCCTTTATTGTTACCCTTGGCATTGTGGTGGACGATGCCATTGTGGTGGGGGAAAACGTGGCCGCTTGGCTGGAACGCGGGGTAGAGCCGCTGGAAGCCGCCGTACGTGGTACGCGAGAAGTGGCCGGCCCGGTAACCTTCTCGGTGCTTACCAATATGATTTCCTTTATGCCCATGCTTTTTATTCCCGGCACCATGGGGAAGGTGTGGATGGTTCTGCCTCTCATTGTTATTGCTGTATTTATTTGTTCGCTCATAGAATCTGTGTATGTATTGCCGGCTCACTTAAGCCATTTGAAAAAACGTGTGAAAGGGCAGTCTTATGCTGACAAAAAAGGCTCTGCATTTACAGCACCTTTTCGCGCCTTTTCCGCTTGGCAGGCACGTTTTAGTGACAGATTCATGCATTTTGTGGAATTTAAATTCGGCCCCTTCGTGGGGAAAGTCTTAGAGCGTCGTTATGAAACGGTGGCCATTGGCCTTGCCATTCTTTTATTCACCGTGGGCTTTGTGTATTCTGGACGTATGGGCTTTGACCTTATGCCGCGCGTGGAATCAGACTATGCCTTTGCCCAAGTTACGGTACCGTCGGGTACTTCCATTACAGAGCTGCATCGCATTAAAGATTCCATAGTGAATTCTGCTCGTAAAGTGGTGGAAGAAAATGGCGGTGATGCTTTATCCACCGGTATTCAAGCTGAAGTGCGCAGTACTTCTATCATGGTTTTTGTGCACTTGGTTGATCCGGACGTTCGTCCCGTGAGTACGCAAGAAGTAACTAATCTATGGCGCCAAAATGCAGGTGCCATTGCCGGTGTGGAAAGTTTAGTCTTTCAATCAGACCGTGGCGGCCCCGGTAGCGGTAGTGGCTTAACAGTACGTTTGTCTCACCGTGATACGGCTGTACTGGAAAAGGCTGCAGAAGATTTAGGTAATCTCTTGGCAACCTATAATGGTGTGGGTGATGTGGATTATGGCACTAGTCGTACCTTGCGCCAATTCGATGTGCGTCTTACGCCGCTAGCCGAGCGATTGGGCTTCACCGCCCAAGAGGTTTCTCGTCAATTGCGCTACGCCTTTGATGGTGTCACTGCCTTGCGTCAGCAACGCGGTAATAGTGAAATCACTGTACGTGTACGCTTACCGGAAGAAGATCGTCAGCGTGAAGCTACCTTTGAAGAACTCATTTTGCGTACGCCTTCCGGTCAAGAAGTGCCCATGCGTGATATTGTGGTCATAGAAGACGGCCGCGCTGATTCTACCATTAGGCATACCAATGGACGTCGTACTGCCTCTGTGACGGCCAATATTACGCCGGCCTCTGCCACAGGCGCCATGATGACCGTGGTGGGAGAAGAAATCATGCCTGATTTTATAGCTGGCTATGATGGCCTTAGCTGGGAATTTGGTGGTCGCCAAAGCGATATGGCCGATAGTACCACAGCCATGATGTTGGGTCTTGTGATGGCTTTATTGGGTGTGTATGCGCTCTTAGCTATACCCTTTAAGAGCTACACGCAGCCGCTTATCATCATGCTCTCCATACCCTTTGGTATTGTGGGCGCTGTGGCAGGGCACTTTATCATGGGCTATAGCTTAAGTGTTATCTCTCTCTTTGGTATTGTGGCTCTTTCTGGTGTGGTGGTGAACGACTCCCTGGTGCTTATTGACTTTGCCAATAAAGCGCGCCTGCAAGGTATGAGCGCCTTTGATGCTATTCAGCAAGCGGCCATACAAAGAGCAAGACCTATTTTGCTCACCACGTTGACCACGTTCTTTGGTCTTATGCCCATTATCTTTGAAACCTCGCGTCAGGCAAAATTCCTGATACCTGTGGCCTTATCCTTAGGTTTTGGTATTCTCTTTGCTACCTTTATTTGCTTACTCTTGGTACCTTCTTTTTACTTGGTGCTGGAGGATGCGCAGGATTGGATTAGAGAGAAAATTACCAAAAAAGCTGCAGTCTAGACTTGTTTGAAAAAAATGAAAAAGCCCTGCACGAGAGTGTAGGGCTTTTTTGTGTGGTTCTAAAGTGTAAAATATTCCGACAAAATGTCGAAAAATATTACACTTTGAAGAATATATCCTTTTTTTTATTTTTAATATTCAGATGCTTGCTAGGTGGTATATTTTTTGCATTAATTTGAGGATTGTGTTTGGATATAAACAACTTGGAGAAGGTAGTATGAAAAAGTTTTTTGGTATGATCGCATGTGCTGTTTTATTATGCGTAGGGGCAGTGCATGCCCATGCTGCTCTCTTGACTGAATGGGACTATACATTGTCAAATGTTGGAATACATGATGTTTCTTATGGGTATGAGTTTACGGCTGTTAGTCCAGCCACCGGCGCTTCCGTACAGGGTGTGACGTATCACTCTGGTAAGCATGCGCATACTATTTTAAGCAATGTTTCCACATCAAAATCTGGATCAAGCACCATAACTGAAGGCATTTCCTCCATCGGAAGTGATAGAGTTATACGATATGATACCTCCATAAGAAATACGACGGTAAGTCCTTATGCTCAAAAGCTCACGGATCTTTCTTTTACGTATGATATGAAGGCCGCCAATGGTGCTGCATCCATATCTGTGCAGTTTGATGTTCCTTTATACACGCATTATGATGCCGTTTCAGGCACATCCTATGTGTACTATAATGAAAATGAAGTCTCCATGATGGGGAAAAGCTCTACCATCTACGATAATTATCTTTATGTTGCATTGGGCTTTGATTTGACGGTGAATGAAAGTTCCTTATTAGAATATACTGTCGCAGATGGAACCACCTATAAAGGTTGGGCCCGAGATAGCGCCGCTGAGCCCTATGATAACATTGTGACGAGTTCAGTGAGCATGGCTTCTTTTTCATTTGGTGCCATTGAAACCATGTCCGCAGAAGCTAGAGCCTTTTATCTGGCAGCCATAAATCAAGAGACTACCCCCACTCCGGAGCCTGCCACCATGCTTTTAACGGGCTTGGGTTTGCTTGGCTTGGGCGCGGTAAAACGTCGTCGTAATAAGTAGTTCTTTCATAGACGCTTTTTTTAGAGGTTGCGTGTCTTTTTTAGATACGCAACCTTTTTTATTGTACAAAGGAAAGTATTGATCGTGGTGTTTCCTTGAGGAAAAGGGAGAAGCTTTTCCTTCTTTTCAAACGCTCTGAATCCTTTTGTTAGGCATTGTACTTTTGTAGCTCTTGTAAGGTCCATGTGGCCAATGCGTCCTGGGTGGCCTTGGTGAATATTTCTAAATTGGTGCCTTCCATATGCTTTTGCCATAACTCACGACTGGCCCAATTTTCGTACAAAACAAAACAGTGCGGATTTTCCAAATCTTCGTGCAGAAAGTAATTAATGCAACCTTCTTCTTGGCGCACGGGTACCAAAAGTTTTATGAGTGCATCGCGCACAAAAGCTTCTTGGCCTTCTTTGGCTTTAACGGTGGCAATGATGCTTAATTCTTGTTTGTCCATAAAATCTCCTTTTGTATGTTAATTGGCAAATCATATATAAATTAACATGTTAAGGAATATGCTTCAAGAAGAGTAGTGGACGAAAGGTACAGCAATGCTTCTGGAAGGTGTAGGTGGGGGGTGCTTCAAAGAAACTTTTTTCGTATGAAAGTTTGGGAGGGGCAAAGATGTTTGTAGGTGCGTGGGGGAAAGAGCCAAAAAGCATCCTTCCCCCGAATACATGAAGCTATACTTAAAAGTTAATCAATGAATCTTACAAGCTCAGCAACTTCTTTACGCGGTGTGGCGGCAGTATCGCCTTCGGGGTAACCATACACCACAAGGGCGGCCACGGTTTCGTCTTCAGGTAGATTGGCAATTTTGGCCAACTCCACATCGTCAATGACGCCCATGATGCAGGTGCCTACGCCGTGGGCATGGGCGGCTAAGCAGAATGTTTGGCAAGCAATGCCAGCATCAAAAACTTCCCAAACACCGGCTTTGGAGGTGGCGAATTCATTTTTTTCCGGATCAAGTTTGCCGCTTTTACCCTTAACAAAGCTTAAAATGGCTACGTTTTTTGCATCTTTTAAGGTGTTGATATTATAAGTAAAGCCCTTGACTCCATCGGTAATGAGCTGAGCGATTTTTTCTGGATTGGTAATGAAGGTGTAGCGAGCAATTTGATAATTGGCCCAAGAGGGGGCAAAGCGTGTGGCGTCCATGATGGCATGCATCACTTCCTTGCTTACAATTTCATCTTTGTAACTACGAACGGAACGACGATCTTTCAATAAGGCAATACCTTGGGTACAAGACATGGGCTTTCTCCTTGAGTGCTTATGGTGTTTTTGGAATGGGCTTTGTATGGGTGAATGGTATTCATGGCAAAGTCTTCCAAGTAGAAAAGATAAACACATCTACACGGATGGCAAGATTTCTAAAAGACAAAAAGTAAAAAATTACTGCTTGCCAGATAACTATTTTGTTTTTATAAAAAATAATCTTTTTTCATATCATAAAAGGAGCCTAAGTGCATGGAAACATATGCTGGTGAAATAGTAGTAGGAATTGTGGGCGGTAGCGGCCTGTACAACATAGAGGGCATAGAAGACTTACAAGAGGTGACGGTGGAAACGCCGTACGGTGCGCCTTCTGATGCTTTCATGGTGGGTAAAATGGCCGGCGTAAAAGTGGCTTTTTTGGCAAGACATGGCAGAAAGCACAGTTTTCTACCCTCAGAAGTTCCGTACAGAGCCAATATCTACGCTTTTAAAAAGCTGGGTGTTACCCATCTTATCTCAGCTTCTGCTGTGGGCTCTTTGCGTGAGCATATGCCGCCGCGTGATATGATAGTGATTGATCAGTACATAGACTATACCAAGCATAGAGTTTCCACCTTTTTTGGTGAGGGCATGGTGGGGCATGTGAGCATGGCAAGACCCACCTGCGAAAACTTAGGAGCCCTTGTGTATAGCGCCGCTCAAAAAGTGCTCGAAGGCAGTGAGCAAAAAGTACACAAAGGCGGCACCTATGTGTGCATGGAAGGACCGCAATTTTCAAGCCTTGCCGAGTCATTGCAATATCGCGCCATGGGTGTGGATGTCATCGGCATGACCAATATGCCCGAGGCAAAGCTCGCCAGGGAGGCGCAAATTGCTTATGCGCCGTTGGCCATGGTGACGGATTTTGATTGTTGGCATGGCCCCGACGAAGAAGTGAATGTGGAAATGCTCATAGAAAATCTCCATGCTTGTGCGGCCAATGCCCAAAAGCTTGTGGCTTTATGCATTGGTGAGATTGCTAAACAAAAACCTGCTTCCATAGCGCATGATTGTTTGGATGTGGCCGTATTTACACCATATGAAGCCCTTTCAGACGAAAAGAAAGCATTGCTACGTTTTTTAAAGGGTAAATAGTCGACACTGAAAAAGCACTTAACCGTTAGTAACAATAGAATTTACAGCTCAA
>CAYJLO010000046.1:0-21978 GCA_964370835.1 uncultured Desulfovibrionaceae bacterium | reverse complement strand
ATTTACAAGAAGATGAACCAGCATTGATTACAAGAATTTTCATACGCTCCTCAAAATTATATTATTGGTTTTTTTCTGCGGCAGCTTGTATGGCTGTGATTGCGACAGTATTCACAATGTCGGCCACCGTGCAACCGCGAGATAAATCATTAACAGGTTTATTCAGTCCTTGCAAGACCGGACCAATGGCAATGGCATCGGCAGCACGTTGAACTGCTTTGTAGGTATTATTCCCGGTGTTTAGGTCTGGGAAAATAAATACCGTGGCCTTACCTGCCACTTGGCTATTGGGTAATTTGGTGCGAGCCACTTCTGGGTCGATGGCCGCGTCGTATTGAATGGGGCCTTCCAATAATATGTTTGGTGCCATGGCTTTGGCAATGGTGGCGGCTTCTGCCACTTTATCAACGTCGGCTCCCTTGCCGGAAGTGCCTGTGGAATAGGAGAGCAGGGCCACACGAGGCTCAATGCCAAACACTTCTGCCGTATGGGCCGAAGCTATGGCAATTTCAGCCAATTGTTGTGCAGTGGGGTTGGGGTTCACGGCGCAGTCACCAAAGGCCAACACGCGATCCTTTAAGCACATGAGAAATACCGAGGACACAATGGAGCAATTGGGTTTGGTTTTGATGAATTCAAAAGCCGGACGAATGGTATGTGCCGTGGTGTTTATGGCTCCGGATACCATGCCGTCGGCATCATTTTTATGCACCATCATGGTGGCAAAATAGGTGCTGTCTATCATGCGCTCGCGGGCTTGTTCTTCGGTCATGCCCTTGGCTTTGCGCAGTTCATAATAGGTTTGTGCATAATCTTCAAATTGCGGCGCAAGATTGGGCTGGATGATGCGGGCACCTGATAAGTCCAGACCCAAATCCGCAATGCGTTTGCCAATGGAGTCGGCATTACCTAATAAGATAACATCGGCCACGCCGCGGCGCAGTAAAATATCCGTGGCGCGTAAAATGCGCTCTTCCTGACCTTCTGCCAACACAATGCGCATTTTGTTTTGACGGGCCTTTTCTATGAGACCAAATTCAAACATCATGGGGGTTACGCGTGTGGGCTTATCGGTGATGAGGCGTTTGGCAATTTCCTTGGAGTTCACATGGCGGTCAAAGTGCCCCAAAGCTGTGTTGATTTTTTGCATATTTTCCGGCTCAATGCGTCCATACAGCTCGGAAAGCATTTGAATGGTCTTATAGGTATGGTGTTCGGTGAGCAGCACTGGCACGGGCACGCCTGTCCAGCCTTCCAGTAGTTGCGCCACATTCACAGGCAAGCGAATGCCACCGGTGAGCAATACGCCGGCAATGTCCGGGCATGCGGAAGACACGCGAGAGGCCAAGGCCGCCAAAATAATATCGGTACGGTCTCCGGGAGTGATGATAAGATTGCCATCGTGGATATAGTCTAAGAAGTTGTGCACTTGCATGGCCGCAATGAGGTAATCCCCCACGAGGGTATCCATGCGCTTGGTGCCGTAAAGCACTTCAGCATGCAGCCACTTGGACACATCTTCCATGGTGGGCTTACCAAGGGCCGGTTCATCGGGCACGGAATAGATGAGGGGCTGTTTTTCATCTTCAGGGCGTGTAAGACCTTCGCGCAGGTCGTACCTTTCCGTTTCACCATAATCGGCGCGGTTCACCACTACAGATACCACGTCCACGCCCTTTTCATTCAATTGGTCCAATACGCTCTTGGTGCTGTCTATGACTTCATCCACATGCTTATTGTGCCCGTTGGCCAGCACCATCATGACTGAGCCCAGATTGCTGGCTATGTCGGCATTGAGTTCAAATTCAAAGGCGGAATCTTGACCCAAAAAGTCCGTGCCTTCGCACAAAACAAAGTCATGGGTATCTGCTAAGGTATGAAATTTTTCCAGTGTGCTGGAAATGAAAGCATTGCGCTGGCCTGAGTTGATGAGGTGGCGCGCTTCTTCCAATGTATAGGCAAAAGAATCTGTATACGTCTGTTGTAACTTAAAATGTTCCAACATAAGGTTAATGTCGTGGTCCTTATCATCCAACACAGGCTCATTGATTATGGGGCGAAAAAAGGCCACTTTTTGCATGTTTCTGGTGAGCAAATGCATCATGCCAAGTACAATGGCTGACTTGCCGGAACGAGGTTCGGTGGCAGAAATATAAAGACTTTTGTACATAATTATACCGACTCTGTTAAAAGGATGAAGTGAATTTTTTCACACTATGCACGCATAATAAGGGGATGAGAATCTCACCCCCTTATATTGTTAAACTTTATTCGCCAATGCCAGGCAATTCTGACAAGAGCTTATAATGCTTATAGCGCTTGTTGTATTGCTTTTCGAGGTCTGCCTTCAATTGTGGCGAAACTTCGGGAGCAATCTTATCTAAAGAGGCAAAACGGGTTTCACCCATGAGGAAGTCTTGGATGGTGCCGTCGGGCTCTTTGCTTTCGAGGAGGAAGGGGTTTTGACCTTCTTCAGCCAATAATGGATTGTAGCGGTACAATGGCCAGTAACCGGAAGTTACAGCTAGCTTGCCTTCTTCCATGGTTTTGCCCATGCCCTTGCGAATGCCTTGGTTGATGCAAGGTGCGTAGGCAATGATGAGGGAAGGCCCTTTGTAGGCTTCGGCTTCACGGAAGGCTTTAATCACTTGGCTCTTGTCAGCACCCATGGAGATGGAGGCCACATACACATAACCGTAGCTCATGGCCATGGCGCCAAGGTCTTTTTTGCCAATGCGCTTACCAGCAGCGGCAAACTTAGCAATGGAGCCCAAAGGAGTTGCCTTGGAGGCTTGACCGCCGGTGTTGGAGTACACTTCGGTATCCATCACCAAAACGTTGATGTCTTCGCCGGAAGCGAGCACGTGGTCAAGGCCGCCGTAACCGATGTCGTAGGCCCAGCCGTCACCACCGAAGACCCAAATGCTCTTCTTGGTGAATAAATCATCCATATGCCAAAGTTCATGGGCAAGGGGATGTTCCACATTGGTGAGGCCGCCGAGGATTTGTTCGCCATAATTTTTGGAAAGCTCAGCGTCGTTCATGTTTTCAAGCCAGCCATTGCAAGCGTCAACGAGGCTTTGCTCAAGGCCTTCCAAGGATAGAAGCTCTTGCAAGCGCAAAGCTAAGCCGTTGCGGCGTTGTTGGTAGGCCATTTCCATACCAAAGCCGTATTCAGCGGCATCTTCAAAGAGGGAGTTACCCCAAGCTGGGCCTTGACCGTCTTTGTTGGTGGTGTAAGGCGTGGTGGGGGAGGATGCGCCCCAAATGGAAGAACAACCGGTGGCGTTGGCAATGATCATGCGATCGCCAAACATTTGGGTTAAGAGCTTCACATAAGGTGTTTCGCCGCAACCTGCACAGGCACCGGAGAATTCATGCAAGGGTTGTTGCAATTGCGAACCCTTCATGGTGTCACGGGGCAAGATATCGTCTTTGAGTTGTACACTGCTTTCGGCAAAGGCCAAGTTGGTTTTTTGGTCTTCAAGCTGTGTTTCAAGTGGCTTCATGACCAAGGCTTTTACCTTGGCAGGACATACTTCTGCGCAAGATCCGCAACCTAAGCAGTCTTCAGCATACACTTGCATGCGCATTTGTAGGCCTTTGAGTTCCTTGCCTTGAGCTGGTTTGGTGGCAAAAGAAGCCGGTGCGCCTTCGAGTTCTTCTTCGGTGGCCATGACAGGACGAATGGTGGCATGGGGGCACACAAAGGAGCATTGGAAGCATTGGATACAATTTTCCACTTGCCACTCAGGCACAGCAATGGCTACGCCGCGTTTTTCAAAAGCAGCGGTGCCAAGGGGCATGATACCGGCAGGATCCATGGCGGAAACAGGTAATTTGTCGCCTTGTTGTGCCAAGATGGGACGAACCACATTGGTGATGTAGTCGGGATCTTGATCGCCATGTACGCCGCAACCGCAACCACAAGTGGAGCCGGCGCTGGAGCAGCAAGACTCGGAAGCTTCGGCCCAAGAAGCTGGATATTGCACTTCTTGTAAGGCATTTAAAGCGCCATCCACGGCGGCGATGTTCATGTTAACAATCTTATCGCCCTTGGAACCGTAGGTCTTTTTGATGGAATCTTTGAGCAATGCCACAGCGGTTTCAAAGTCAAGCACATTGGCAAGCTTGAAGAAGGCTGTTTGCATGATCATGTTGATGCGACCGCCAAGGCCCACTTCGGTGGCAAGCTTCACAGCGTCCACGTTGTAGAACTTCAATTTCTTGCTGGCGATGGTGCGCTTCATGGAAGCAGGCAAGTGCTTTTCCATGTCTTCCAAGGTCCAATCGGAGTTCAATACAAAGGTACCACCGTCGGTGATGCCTTCAAGCACTTCGTATTGGTTCACATAGGAAGCCTTGTGACAGGCCACATAGTCAGCTTGGGTCACAAGGTAAGAAGACTTGATGGGCTCGTTACCAAAGCGCAAGTGAGATACGGTGAAGCCGCCGGACTTTTTGGAGTCGTAAGCAAAGTAGGCTTGTGCGTACATATCGGTATTATCACCGATGATTTTAATGGCTTGCTTGTTGGCGCCCACAGTGCCGTCAGCACCAAGGCCGAAGAACTTACACTGTACGGTGCCGGTGGGAACGGTGTTGATTTCTTCTTCCACTTCTAAGGAAGTGAAGGTTACGTCATCGTTGATACCCACGGTGAAGTGGTTTTTGGGGCCAGCAGAAAGCATGTTATCAAAAACAGCTTTAGCCATGCCAGGAGTGAAGTCTTTGGAGCCAAGACCATAGCGACCGCCCACAATGGTGGGCACTTCGCCGCGCTCAAGATAGGCTGTGCATACGTCTTGGTATAAAGGTTCACCAAGGGCGCCGGGCTCTTTGGTGCGGTCAAGCACGGTGATGGTGCTGGCTGTGGCAGGAATGGCGCGAAGCATATGTTCGGTGGAGAAAGGACGGAACAAGCGTACCTTTACAAGGCCCACTCTTTGGCCCATGCCATTTAAATAATCCACGGTTTCTTCGATGACTTCGCAAGCAGAACCCATGGCAATGATGATGCGTTCAGCTTCTGGATGGCCCACATAGTCGAACAATTTGTATTTGCGACCGGTGATGGCAGAAACTTTTTTCATGTTTTCTTGCACAAGGCCAGCCACTGCGTCGTAGTAAGGATTGCAAGCTTCGCGGTTTTGGAAGTAAATATCTGGGTTTTGTGCAGTACCACGGATGTGTGGATGCTCTGGGTTCATGGCATTGGCGCGGAATTCTTCTACCTTTTCCCAGTTAACGAGGGGGATGATGTCTTCATAATCAATGATTTCGATTTTTTGCACTTCGTGGGAAGTACGGAATCCATCAAAGAAGTGACAGAAAGGCACAGAAGAATCAATGGCAGTTAAGTGAGCCACAAGAGCTAAGTCCATACATTCTTGCACAGAGGCAGAAGCCAGCATGGCAAAGCCTGTTTGGCGGCAAGCCATAACGTCTTGGTGGTCGCCAAAGATGGATAAGGCATGGCTAGCTAAGGCGCGAGCAGATACGTGGAAAACACCGGGTAAAAGTTCACCGGCAATCTTGTACATGTTGGGCACCATGAGCAAGAGGCCTTGCGATGCCGTAAATGTAGAGGTTAGCGCACCGGCAGCAAGGGAGCCGTGCACAGCACCGGCGGCGCCGGCTTCGGATTGCATTTCGCGCACAACCAGTTCTTGACCCATGAGGTTTTTACGTCCGGCAGCCGCCCAATCGTCAGCCAGTTCACCCATTACCGAAGATGGGGTAATGGGGTAAATGGCTGCTGCGTCCGAAAGGGCATAAGCAATATGCGTGGTGGCTGTATTGCCGTCCATTGTTTTCATCTTTGCCATAACACACTCCTTAAAAATGTTCTTCTTAAAAGCCTATATCATCCAATGGGGACACGTCCCACATTTAAAATAATCTTACATATTTTTTCAATAGGTGCAAAACAAAAAAAACTAATTGCAATGTTTTGTACTTGGTACATGAACAGAATGTGGGGAAGGTAGCACAAAACTGTTTGATTGAACAGTCTATTTCTGAATATTTTTTTGCAAAAAGCACAAGAGTTTGAATTATTGCAAAAAATATGACAAAAAAGTAAGTTTTTTTATGTTTTCGTCAAGGCGTAGGCGGTAATTTTTTTTAAAAATAAGCTCGCCATTTTGCACAATGAAGACGCTCTTTGGTCTGTCTTGGGCCAAGAATATTTTCTGGGGGGGAGCTAATTTACTTGCTATTTATGCAAATGTGTTTAACTTAGCGTAGCTCATGTGAATGAGATTTTAAATTTTGGAGAATACCATGCCCATTAAAAATGATGATACAGTACAAGTTCACTACACAGGTACGTTAACCGACGGTACCGTGTTTGACTCTTCTTTAGAGCGTGACCCCTTAGAATTTACCATGGGTAAGCAAATGCTTATTGCCGGTTTTGAGAATGCCATCATGGGTAAAGAAGTGGGCGATAAAGTAAATGTGACCATTGCCCCTGAAGATGCTTACGGCGATGTGGATCCTGAGCTTATTTTTGAAGTGCCTCTTTCTGAAGTACCTGAGCACATTACGCCTGAGCCCGGCTTGCAATTACAGCTTTCCAATGAAGAAGGCATCATGAATGTGGCCATTGAAGATGTGACCGATACGCACATTTTACTCAATGCCAACCATTCTTTGGCCGGCCAAACCTTGATTTTTGATATCGAAGTTATCTCCATCAAGTAAGCTTTCTTATCTTGTTTTTACGAAGCCCTGCTTTTGCGGGGGGTCAGGCGAATGACAAATCCCACTGTGCGGGATTTGCGCCGCTACTGTCAGCAAAGCTGCCAAGCGGAAAGGCACAAAATTCAAACGCTTAACGGCGCAAGTGAATTACGCCTACTTTTGAATTTTGGATCGTGCTGACACAGTCAGCACTCTGAGCCCCGTCAAAGCGGGGCTTTTTTTGTGGTAAAATAAGAGTGTTTACTGTAAGAAAAGCCGACAAAAGTGTCGGCTTCTTTTACACTCTTGCAATGGGGCAAAAAACAATTACCTAGAAAAGTAATGTGTTACATGTGGTATGTTTTTTGCAAAAAAAGACCGTGGTAATGTTTTATGTGTAAGTCTGAAAGTAGAGAGGAGTTGTGTATGAAGAGAAAGCTTTGTGCCTTATGTGTCCTTGTGTTCTTGAGTCTTACTTCTTTAGCGTTGGCTGCGCCGCTGCATTATAAGTTTGAAGTGGACACCTACATTGAGACATGTATTCCAGGTTTTGATTGGCCTCTTGATTCCGAAAAGAGAAAAGGACAATTAACGTCTGAAAATAATTATCAAGAAAGCATATCCATTCCCTATATTATTGATGAGATGGCTGCTGATGTGGCGATTTTTTCCGGCATTTACGAGGTCAATGTAAAAGTGCAAAATCCTGTACCCGGCGGTAAGCCCATTACGCTATCCCTTGGTTTTGACATGTATACTGAATGTAATAAGCTTATTTTAAGTCCCATGACTTCAACTTTCGTTACCGCCGGTGGTTTTTACTTAAATGCCGATTTAAGCGATTGGAATTCTGTCTATACAGCTGACAGTGAATTCTATTGGGAAAAAATTTATTTCGGGCCTTTTTTTGCGGATATTCGTTTTGACTTTGGTGCCTTGGATAGAAACGATCCCCCCATTCCGAATCCGGAACCTGCCACCATGCTCCTCATGGGCGCTGGCTTAGCAGGGCTGGGTATTTTTAGGAAAGGTAAGAAAAAAGCCCAGTAATACTTACGACGCAAAAGTGTTGGTAAGGTGTATGGTTGAGCTTGTGGAATTGGTCCGCAAGCTCTTTTTCTTGGTAAAATTCGCGTTATGGGAGTGCAACGGCCGTTGCCTGCAAGGTGATTTGGGGGAAAGACGCATTGTTGTCTTTCGCCCACACGCCCTGAAGGTGCGCAATGATATGTTTATGACTTGGCAGCTTGCAAGGAGAGGTAGTCGGCTTTGAGGCTTTCAAGCCATAGGCTATCATGGCTAGAAACTATAACTGTGGTGCCTTTGGCGGCCACGCTGTGCACAGCTTTATGTATGGCTTTGGAGCACGCCGTGTCGGTGTGTGCAGTGGGTTCGTCCAAAAGCAAAGCCAAGGGCTCTAGCACCAAACGAGAGGCAAGGGCCACGCGTTGCTTTTCACCGCCAGAGAGTTGGTACCAAGGGCGTGAAGCCACTGATTCAGGGCTAAAGCCCACCGTTTCCAAAGCTTCAAAAGCTTTTTCCTGCATGCCTTGTTTTTTTCCGCGCAATTTTAAACCATAGCACACATTATCCAGCACCGAAGTTTTAAAAAGATAGGGTTCTTGCAAAAGCAAGGTCACATCTTGCCGCGTATGCATGGGATTGTCGCCGTAAAAGGAAATACTGCCTTGGCTGGGCTTTTCCAAAAAGGCCAGAATGCGGAGTAGGGTGCTTTTTCCCACGCCATTGGGACCCACAAGGGCCAGCACTGCGCCGCGCGCAATTTCCACTGGGGGCATATGTGACATATCCAACGCCACGTGTTTATCATAGCACTGCACAATATTATGCAATCTATACAGCATATTACCCCCTACGTCCCTCTTTGCGCAAAAAGGTGAGGGCCAGATTTAAAATAAAAGCCATGAGCAAGAGCACTAGCCCAAGGGCAATGCCTTGAGCAAATTCACCTTTATTGGTTTCTAGGGTGATGGCCGTGGTGATGGTTCTGGTATCCCAGCGAATATTGCCGCCCAGCATCATGGCCACGCCCACTTCGGTGATGACGCGTCCAAAAGCTGTGACCAGCACCAAGAGAATGGCAAAGCGCAATTCCATGATGGTGCCCACCGCCTGTTGAAAGGGGGATGCCCCCAAGGTGAGCAGGGTTTGGCGACAGCGCGGATCTTGATTTTCCACCGCTTGCGCCGTGAGGGAACTGATGATGGGCAATGCCAAGATGGCTTGGCCAAGGGCCATACCTTCCAAGGTGAACAGCAAACCCATGTCGCCCAGTGGCCCTTTGCGCATGATGAGGGCATAGACCAAAAGGCCTATGAGCACCGTGGGAAAGGCCAGCAGTGTGTCTGAAATGAGGCGTAAAAAGCGTCGGCCCAAAAAATTGCCATAGCCAAGGGCCAGCCCCAAGGGCAGACCCAAGGCCATGGCTAAAATCATGGCATATATGGTAGATACAAGGCTAGCTTCCACTGCGGAAAAGGTATCCGCATTGCCTGTGAGCAGAAGATGAAAGGCCTGAAGAAAGCCCTGTACAAAAAAATCCATAAACTATTTGCTTGCAGCGTTGGGGAAGAACAATTGCTTGCCTTGCATTTGGTAGTCAGCAATGCTCTTTTGTGTGGAAGGAGATACCAACCAGTTGGCAAACTTCACAGCCAAGTCGTTTTTGGCCTTGGGGCAGTTGTTGGTGTTCACTTCTACCACAGAGTATTGATTAAAGAGGGCTTTGTCGCCTTCCACCACAATGGCCAAGGGGCTATCGGGGTTTTTGCTGCTGAAAGTAATCCAAGTGCCACGGTCGGTGAGGGCATAGCCACCCTTTTCAGAGGCAATGGCTAAGGTTTTGAGCATGCCTTGGCCCACAGAGGAGTACCAAGATTCCTTGGAAGGTACTGCACCGTGAAGGTTTTTCCAAAGCTTTTGCTCGGCCTTGTGTGTGCCGGAATTGTCACCACGGCTTACAAAAGCGGCACCGGAAGTGGCAATGTTTTTCAAAGCTTTGGCGGCGTCATCGCCTTTTACTTTGGCAGGGTCAGCCTTGGGGCCCACCATGATGAAGTCATTGTACATGACCAATTGACGGTTTTGACCAAAGCCTTTGTTAACAAAGTCGATTTCAGCGTCAGGAGCGTGTACAAGTAATACATCCACGTCGCAGTTTTGGCCATGAGCTAAGGCTTTACCTGTGCCCACTGCCACCCATTTAATGGGCACGCCGGTTTCTTTAGTGAATTGGGGGCCCAATACGTCAAGCAAGCCGGAGTCTTGGGTGCTTGTGGTGGTGGCCATCATCAAAGTTTCTTCAGCTTGCGCTGTGGGAGCTAAAGCAAGGGCGCCTACCAAGAAGCCCAAAACAGTAAGGGTGCGAAATGCGTGTAACATATGTCCTCCAAAGGTTGTTATTTCTGTGGGGGGTATAGACATAAATTTTCTTCACTGTCAAGGGGAAGAGTGGCTTTGTTTTAGGCTTTTTTCACGGATGAAAAGTCCTTAAGAAAGGACGAAGGCAAGCGCCAATAAAGGCGTTCTGCATGGCGAAAGAAGCGCGGAGACATATGGGAAAAAAAAAAGAGTAAGCACACTTTCACATTGTAAGGACGTACCCTTTGCGCGGAAAAAAAGGATTGCCATAAAAGCTTTCTGGCTTGCGCGCCTTGTCCCATACGCCAAAGATGTACAGCTGTATGAAAGCACACACGCCCTTGCAATGCCTTGGATGCCTTGGGGTAATTTTGGTCAAATTCTGGCCAAAGTGTGTGAAGTTTCGTGAGAATGGTTTGAATTTCTTGAGGCCACAAATGTCCTTGGCTATGGCTGATATTGTGCGCATGCATGCGTCTATGGGTGAGCACTTGTGGGATAAAATCGCAATCATGGTCATGGGCCAAGCGATAAAAAAGATCTGCATCGGCGGCCAATTGTAATGTGGGGTCAAAGGATCCTAATTTTTCCACTATACTACGGCGCACCATGACCGAAGACAGAATGATCCATTGCCGTTCAATGAGCTCTTCAAAAATTCTACCTCTGGCGGGCTTAGTGCGCGAAAATGCGCGAGTCAGAATACGTGTCTTACCGCAGGAAATGGTGGAAAAAAAAGATGTGTCGGTGCAGACCAAATGCGTGGTGGGGCTTTGTTCCAAAAGGGTCACTTGTTGCGCCAGTTTTTGTGGCTCCCAAAGGTCGTCGGCATCCAAAAAAGCCACATATTCACCGCAAGCATGGCTAAGGGCTAAATTTCTGGCTTGCCCTAAAATGGGGCGAGCAGGGTGCGCAATGCAACGAATGCGCGCATGTTTTGCGGCATACTTTTGGGCCACGGAAAGGCTGGTATCGGTGCTGGCGCTATCAAAGAAAATCACTTCCCAAGCATCAAAGCTTTGGGCGAGCACGCAATCCAAGGTCTGCGCTAAGGTATGGGCGCAATTATAACCATTTATAATGATGGAAACGAGGGGAGTCACAGCTTAGTGGAGGCTAAACGAGCAAGTCCACACCCACAGACCAACGGCCTGTATACACGGGGGGTGCTAGCTCTGTGCCGGGATTGCCTGCTTTAGCTTGTGTGGCATATGCGGCACTGGCCTTTTGAGAGCTGATGGTGCTGGCGGAATTCACGGTCATGCTTTGTGCATCAACGCCCTGTGAAGAGGTGGGTCGAGCACCGTCGGCGGCGCGCAAGCGTAGAGCTTCATAAGCGGCGGCGCCATTGCTGGGGGTATAGGTGCGCGTTTGTAAATTTTCCAGAGGGTTCAAATTGCTGGCATACAAAGCCGCTACGCCGGCCATATCCGGAGTGGTGGTGTAAGGTACACGACGCATTTCCTCAGCAACAGGAGCCTTGGTAAGACTCTCTTCTTCATGGGCATTGGGGCTGATACGCCCTGAGGAGGTATACACACCCGTACCTGCGCCCATGCTGGGCACATAGACATCTTGGAAGGGGCGTTGGGTTTGCGTATTTTCGGTGGCAATGACCGCATGACCCTGTTGCAGAACCTTGGCTTTTTCCAGCGCTTCCGGACTTAAAGATAAGGCGTCAGCCACCACGGAGTCAAAGTTGGAACTTTGCTCTGCACTGCGGGCCCCACGCTTTTGAGATTGGTCTCCTCCACTTTGGAAAGCATCAAAGGAGAAATCAAAGGGGGATATGGTGGAAGCGTTGTCTACTAAGCCGGATATGCTGTCCATATATACCTCAATGGTTACGGTTCTAGCTCATAATATAAGGCTTTTAGTTTTATTTGTCTAGATGTGTCATTGGTTCTAATCTACATTGCGGCGATATTTTACTTTCAAAGATAAAATATTGCCGCAATTAAAGTTTTTTGGAAAGGCTTATCCGAAGGGCGCGAAGCGTTCCCGTTAGTGAGCGCGCGAGCTTTATGGGAATAGAGCGTAAAACGGGTCTGGGGGAAGAACCTTTTGTTCACAAAAGGTTTTCCCCCAGTAGATTTCCTAAATAGCTTATACCTACTTATACACAGCACCCGTGGCGGCGGAGCTCACAAGGCGTGCGTAACGTTTCAAGAAAGGCGAGGTGATTTCTTTCACCACATGTACATGTGTTTTGCGTCTTTCTTCCAATTCTTCTTCGCTCACAAGCAGGTCCAAAACGCGGTTAGGAATATCAATGCGAATGATATCGCCTTCGCGCACAAGGCCAATGGTTCCGCCGTCGGCAGCTTCCGGTGAAATATGGCCAATGGCCGCACCGTTGGTTCCGCCGGAGAAACGTCCGTCGGTGAGCAGAGCCACGTCTTTACCAAGACCCATGCCGGTGATGGCCGCCGTGGGGGAGAGCATCTCGCGCATGCCAGGGCCGCCGCGTGGGCCTTCGTAAGTGATGACCACAGCGTCACCCTTGACGATTTTGCCGGCTAGAATGGCTTGCATGGCGTCTTCTTCGGAGGTGAACACACGAGCGCGCACATCGCGGCAAAGCATTTCTTGGGCCACGGCAGATTGCTTCACCACGGCACCTTGCGGCGCAAGGGAACCTTTTAAGATGGCAATGCCTCCTTGCTTGGAGTAGGCGGTGTCAATGGTGCGGATAACATCGGCATTTTTCACACCGGCTTTAAGGTCGGCCAAGTTTTCACCTACGGTTTTACCGGTGACGGTGAGGGCACTATCATTGACAAGGCCAATTTTGCGCAGCTCTGCCATGACAGCAGGAATGCCACCGGCCAGGTGTAATTCTTCAATGTGGTGTGCGCCGGCGGGGGAGAGCTTACACAAATTAGGTGTTTTGCGGCTCACTTCGTCGAAAATATCCAAGGATAAATTGAGACCTGCTTCGCGGAAGATGGCGGGCAAGTGCAGTACTGTATTGGTGGAACAGCCCAGTGCCATGTCCACAGCCACGGCATTGGAAACTGCCTCTTGGGTGACGATGTCAGAAGGACGAATGTTCTTTTCCAAAAGCTCCATGACCTTCATGCCGGCTTTTTTGGCAAGGCGAATACGCGAAGCCATGACGGCGGGGGTGGTGCCATTGCCGGGCAAGGCTAGGCCAATGGTTTCGGAAAGACAGTTCATGGAATTGGCAGTAAACATGCCGGCGCAAGAGCCGCAACCGGGGCAAGCACCTTCGGCCAATTCTTCCAATTGTTCTTCGCTCATGTCTCCGCTTTTTACGCGACCCACACCTTCAAATACGGTGATGAGGTCGGTCTTGGCATCCTTGCCGATGTGTTCAGACTTAAGGCCTGCCAACATGGGGCCGCCGCTGATGAGAATGGAAGGAATGTTTAAGCGCAACATGGCCATGAGCATGCCGGGCACGCTCTTGTCACAGTTGGGGATGAAAACAAGGGCGTCAAAAGGATGTGCACAAGCCATGATTTCAATGGAATCGGCAATGATTTCACGCGAAGGCAAGGAAAAGTGCATGCCTTGATGGTTCATGGCAAGGCCATCGCAAACGGCAATGGCTGGAAATTCCATGGGTGTTCCGCCGGCCAGACGCACGCCGGCTTTTACGGCTTCAGAGATGCGGTGCAGATGAATGTGCCCGGGCACAATTTCATTGGCGCCGTTGACAATGCCGATGAGGGGACGGTCCATTTCTTCACGGGTGAGTCCAAGGGCATACAACAAGGAGCGGTGCGGGGCTTTTTCAAGGCCGGCAGTCATTTTTTTACTACGCATGGGAATTCCTTTAGGGGTATTTATGTCTTTAGGGTTTGGGCACCAATGGTGCTTTGTCCTTTTTTGTACAGTGGCACTGTAACTCATCTCATAATTCAGCTTACATTGAATTATGTTGTATCACTGCGCCAAAAAGCGCGGTTTTTGACTTGTTCCGGTGGCGACGCCACCGCGCCAAACTGTCGTTTGACGGCTAGAAGCTACTCAAAATTACGCCATATCGTAATGTATGAGATAGCTTCTAGTAGCAAATTTACCCAAAAAAAGCCAGTGCTGACATGGGCTAAGCCTTGTGCGCCCCTATCTTTAAATTATGGGCCTTAAGGATTATGTTTTTGAGCCGATAAGACTTGGGAGAAGTAGAGTCTAGAAGGCGTATTTGCGTTTGCATGTTTTTTGCATCGCATAAACCGTAGGCTTTTTCGGCAAGAATTTCCCATGAGAGGTTTGTTATGTCAAATACCATATCCGGCGGCATATCTTTTTCAGGTATAGGTAGCGGAACCGACTTTAGTGCCATGATTGAGCAACTGAAAGAAGTTGAGTCTTTTCGCTTATATTCGCTCCAAGATTCGCGTGATGTGGCCACTGAAACCTATGAGGCCTTTCAGGACCTCATTAAAACGGTTACAGAAGCAAAAGAATCCCTCTCCTTGCTCAATACCTACGAAGAATTTTTAACCAAAATTGCTTCCAGTAGTAGCGAAGCCACCCTTGGTGTGAAGGCTGACGCCAACGCTGTAGACGGTACCCATAAGATTGAAGTGAAGCAGCTTGCCAGTAATGCCATTTGGGCCAATAAGGGCAGCTATCCAGAAAAAACTACTGTTATTAACAGCACAGGTGCTGCAGAAGAGTTTTCCTACACCTACAAGGGCGAAACGCGCACTCTTTCCGTGCCGGCCGGTACCACCTTGGAAGGTTTTGCCAATATGGTGAACCAAGACAGAGCCAACCCTGGGGTGAGAGTAAGTATTTTAAAGACGGCCGATGGATATTCCTTCCAAGTGTCCGGTGATGAATCCGGTGCGGCGGCTTCCTTAGAAATCCATCCCTCGGGGCTCATGGGTTTGAGTGGTGAAGGTGGCACGTGGGAATCTTCTGCTTCTGTGGATATGGATACCGCCCTCAACGCAGGCAATGTGGCCAGCACCTATTCGTACTCCCTGAAGCTCGATGGCATCGCCACCCCCATAACTGTGAACGGTATTGACGGTGCTTCTTCCCAACAAGATTTGGTCAATGCCATCAACGCCGCCGACACTCGTCCCGATGATATTGCATCCATTGACGCCGATGGTAACTTGGTCATTAAAGGCCTTGAGTCCATGGATATCACCACCACTTCGCCCGACGGTGTGGAAAGCGCGGAAAATATTTCTGTAAAACGTGAAAGCACCATAGATTTTGCCGGAGCATTGACCGAGCATACCATTGCTGGCCCTGCCAGTTATAGCTTTACCGCCGAAGGTAGCGCCACCCCCGTTGTTGTGAACATGACAGGTGGCCATACGCAAAAAGATGTTTTGGATAAATTGGCTGAAGAAGGTTATGAGTGGACTTCGACGTCTGCCAATGGTCGCTCTGAGGTGGTCATTGAAGGCATTACGGGTGTACCGTCAAACTTTTTAGATACGGATTTGAGTAATCGCGGTTCTGTGCCCGTGAGCTCCTTCATGGTGGATACAGCTGGTTTACAAGCTGAATTTGCGGCGGGTTCTTCCTATAGTTTTGCCACTACAGGTGGCGGTAGTGTGTCTTTTACCATGGACACCGCACACACGGCCACCGATGTGTTGAATAAGCTGAGCGATTTGGGTTATGCCTCTTCTGGCTCCGCAGTTGGTGATACGTCAACCATTGGCGTGACTGGCATTAGTGATATGTCAGCTTTGACCAGCAAGCTCGGGGCTCATAACGTTATTGATGCAAAGCTTTCTACCAATATAAATATGCTGGATGTGGGCGAGGCCACCTTTGCCGCAAAAACCTATGAATTTAGAGACGAGGATAATAATCTTGTTTCCATTTCCATGGCTGATGGGCATACGCAAGATGATCTTCTCACAGCATTGGAGGAGCATACCCCCACCTCATTTCCTTCCACGGTGACCGACTCCAATGGTAGACGTAGTATCACCATTTACGGTTTAAGCGATGCCTCTGCCCTTTTTGAAATGGATCCGGCCCATGCCACGGGAGCCACAGCAACTACCGCTTTGCCAGATTATAGCGAAGCCGTGGGCGGCGCCACGGAAACAGTACAAAGTGGCGTGGTGCCAACCACGTCGGAATGGGTATTTACCAAGGAAGACGGCAGTACTTTCTCTGTGGCGGTTTCCAATACCGATACCATGAGGGATGTGCTAGAAAGGGCGAAGACCGAAGGCCCCATGACCTATTCACATGATGCAACCACGGGCATTGTTACCTTGGATGGCATCACTTCAGTAAGTGGTATGCCGGGCGAAGTGTCCTTTGGCGGTTCGTTAACAGGGTCCGATGCGTGGCAGGTGCAAGCTTCGCAAGATGCTATTTTTAAAGTGGATAACTGGCCTCAAGACTTAACGTCCAGTACCAACGAGGTGCAAGGCGTCTTGGAAGGTATCACCCTCTCCTTGCGCGATGTGGGCACGGCGCAAATCACCGTGGCGGCCGATACGGATTCGGTGAAAGCCAATATTCAAACGGTGCTGGATGCCATAAACTCTGTGCTGAAAAAAGTACAGGATTTAACAGCCATTACTGAAGATGTATCAGACTCTTATGATGACTCAGCGCAAAGTGTTGCCCAGACTTCAGGTTCTGCTTTGACGGGGAATTATAGCACGCAGCTTTTTTTAAGTCGTTTTAAGTCCGAAGCAGCTTCGCATCCTCCAGGATTCCAGCCCATGACGGCCGATGATATTTTCTCGGGCGACTTTATTTCAAGTTTAGCGCAAATGGGTATTAAAGTTTCTTCCGATGTGGATGACCCCAACTTTGGTCTTTTTAGTATTGCGCCTCAAGGAACTACGGAATCCATACAAGCCCTTGACCAAGCCGCTTTTGATGATGCCATAGCAAAAAATTTAGAAGACGTTATTAATTTCTTTGCTGCCTCAGAAGAGGGCACGTCTTCGTCGGCTAACTTCCGTTATAATAATCACATTGACGGCTTAACTCAGCCGGGAACGTATGATGTGAGTTATACGGTGGATGCTTCGGGTAATCCCATAAATGTATTTATCAATGGCGCATTGGCAAGCCCCAGTGAAAATGACCCCAACACTTTTTCGGCAGGCAGTGGCTCCGGAGATGCTGGTGGTATGGCCATTACCATTGACAACTTGGCTCCTGGCTCGTATTCAGGTTCCGTTTCAGTGCAGCAGGGTAAAGTGGGGCAATTGGAAGCATTCCTTGCCGCCGAGCTGAAATATGTGACACCTAATCCGTCTGATGCTAGCATGAATCAAAAAAACGGTGGCTTGCAAATTGCCGCCGAGGGTGCCAAGTCTCTCATTGAGCAATTGGATACTAAGATTGGCGAAGAGTCGGATCGACTTGAACGCTGGGAAGAGACCGAAAGATTAAAGTTTGCCCGTTTGGATACCTTGCTCGGCACGTATAACGGACAAATGGAAATGCTAGCCCAGCAAATCGGGCAATTGGGTTAAGGCCTAGACGCCAAGACAATTTATTGATAGTCAACGTAGATACTAACATACAGAGGTTCGCATGAATAAGGCAGCACAAGCCTATTTTCAAACCAAGGTGAGTACCACAGATCAAGGGCAACTTTTACTCTTGCTCTATGACGGTGCGCTGAAATTTTTGCAGCAGGCCAGAGAAAAAATGCTGGAAAAAGACTATGCCGCCAAGGGTATTCTCATTTCCAAGGTTATTGATATCATTAATGAGCTTACCAATACCCTGAACTTGGAAAAAGGGGGCACGCTGGCAGAAAACTTAAATAATCTGTATTTTCTATGTACCACGCGTCTATTGCAAGCCAATTTAAAAATGAATGTGGAGCAGCTGGACAATGTGGCAGATATTCTGTCTGGTTTGCGTTCGGCCTATGCGGAAATCATTGAAACCCCAGAAGCGAAAAGAGCTTCTGCGCAAATTGCCGCCAAGCTCAATGTGGATGCCTCCATCACCCAGCGCGCCGCCATGCAAACACGTCAAAACGTGGTGAACCCATCGGCCATGGGTATGATGCAAGCGCGTAATGCATACGGATCCATGCAACGTAGCATGCCCACGCCTGCACCCACTCAAACAGTGGCCCCTGCGGCTCCTTCCTCGGGCATTGCGGCGGCCATGGCAGCCCCTGCGCCTGTGAAGACGGCAGAGCAGCTTCCTTTTACTGATGTGGAGCAGGCTCAGCCTTCAGCGCCTTCTGTAGCTCCAACGGCCACAGCGGCCACAACGACTCCGGCGGCCCCTGTTTCACCACCGCCCAGTGGCACGCCCAGCGCACCCAGTGCCTCGCCGACACCAGCCGCCCCCAAAGGCTTTGGGGTGAAGGGCTTTGGCTATAACAAAGCTTTTGGAAAATAATATTTTCAAAGAAAGGACGTGATACGTATCGCGTCCTTTCTTCATATATGAGGTGACAATGGCAGAGCAAAGTTATGATGCGCATTGCAAATATGGTCTTCAGTGTGTATTTTCTATGTTTGCGCTAAAAAAGGAATATTTCTATCACCCCTTGCTTTCTTTCATTTAATGTCTATTTATTTCTAACGGTAAGGAATATTACTCAAAAATACTGCTACATAGAAGAATTCCATCAAGAATCATAAATAATGTTGACATTTTGAAGAAACTTGTATAAATTACCGTTTTAAATTGATTAACGATAACAAACGCTTACGAGGATACCATGCCTAGTAATTTTGGCAAAGCCCTTACCTTCGATGATATTTTATTGCTTCCCGGATTTTCTGAAGTCACTCCCGACTTAGTAGACATCACATCACAACTGACAAAATCCATTCCTTTGCGCATTCCCATGCTTTCTGCCGCCATGGATACGGTGACAGAATCTGCCATGGCCATTTCCATGGCTCGTATGGGCGGCATTGGTATCGTGCACAAGAATATGACCATTGAGCGTCAACGCCTGCAAATTGAAAAGGTGAAAAAGTCTGAAAGTGGCATGATCTTAGATCCCATCACTGTGGCTTCCACCGACTCTGTAAAGCAAGCCCTTGACCTTATGGCAGAATATCGTGTGTCCGGTTTGCCTGTGGTGGATGGCGACAAGTTGGTGGGTATTTTGACCAACCGTGACGTTCGCTTTATCCAAGACGGCTCCAGTACCTTGGTTCGCGAAGTTATGACTTCTAAAAATCTCGTCACAGTTCCCATGGGTACTTCCCTTGACGAAGCTCGTAAACATTTGCATGAGCACAGAATTGAAAAACTCTTGGTGGTGGATGAAAATGGTCGTCTTCGCGGTCTCATCACCATGAAAGACATCGACAAAGTGCAAAAATATCCCACATCCTGCAAGGATGACAAAGGTCGTCTTCGTGTGGGCGCGGCCATTGGTGTGGGTAATTTAGAGCGTGCCGAAGCTTTGCTCGACGCTGGTGCTGACGTATTGGTGTTGGACTCTGCCCACGGGCATTCTTCCAACGTATTGCGCTCCATCCGCGACATTAAGGCAGCATTCCCCAACTGCCAATTGGTGGCTGGTAATGTGGGCACCTATGAAGGCGCCAAAGCCATTTTTGAAGCCGGCGCAGACACCGTTAAGGTGGGCATTGGGCCCGGTTCCATTTGTACCACTCGTATTGTGGCAGGCGTAGGCGTACCACAAGTGACCGCTGTGCAAGAAGCTGCACGCGCCGCTAAAGAATTTGACCGTTGCTGCATAGCCGACGGCGGTATTAAATTTTCCGGTGACATTGTGAAAGCTTTGGCCATGGGTGCCGATACCATCATGATTGGTGGTCTTTTTGCCGGCACCGAAGAAAGCCCCGGCGAAACCATCTTATATCAAGGTCGTACCTACAAAATTTATCGCGGCATGGGTTCCATCGACGCCATGAAAGAAGGTTCTTCCGACCGTTATTTCCAAGAAGCTTCCAAGAAGCTTGTGCCTGAAGGTATTGTGGGCCGTGTACCTTATCGCGGTGGCGTTATGGATTCCATTTATCAGCTCATGGGCGGCTTACGTTCCGGCATGGGGTATGTGGGCGCCAAAGACCTTAAAGAATTGCGCGACAAGACACAATATTGCGAAATTTCCGCTTCCGGCTTACGTGAAAGTCATGTGCATGATGTTATCATCACCAAGGAAGCCCCCAACTATCGCATAGACAACTAATACGTGCAGGGCTTAACAGGCCGTAGTATTAGGCATTGTATTCAAAGAGGGATATATACGTTTTATAAAAAAAGCGTGTATATCCCCCTGTTTATTAAAAGAGTTTCACGGCATTGCATCCCGTAAACATTACCAAGGAAAAAATTATGCCAAGTAAAGTTATTATTATCGATTATGGCTCTCAAGTAACCCAGCTCATTGCGCGTCGCGTGCGCGAAGCTGGCGTTTATTCTGAAATTCATCCCTGCAATGTCACCGCAGAGGCTGTAAAAGCCATGAATCCCAACGCCATTATCCTCTCCGGTGGCCCTGCCTCCGTGGGTGAGGACGATGCGCCCACCCTTGATAAAGGCTTTTTAGACCTTGGCGTGCCGGTGCTTGGTATTTGTTATGGCATGCAGTTGCTTGCACAAAATCTAGGCGGCGAGTTGGCTCAATCTGTTACCCGTGAATACGGCCCAGCAGAGCTTTCTTTTGTGGCCGATTCTCCTTTATGGGCAGGTCTTGATAAGGGCCAAAAATCCCGCATTTGGATGAGCCATGGTGATAAGGTAAAATCTGTGCCTGCAGGTTTTAGCATCATTGCCAGCACTCCCACCTTGGAAGTTGCCGCCATGGCAGACGAAACCAAGCAAATTTACGCTGTGCAATTCCACCCCGAAGTGCATCATAGCGTGGATGGCGAAAAAATCATCCGTAACTTCATTTTTGAAATTGCCAAAATTACGCCCGACTGGTCCATGTCTTCCTTCGTGACGCGTTGTATTGACGAAATGGCCGCTCAAGTGGGCCCCGATAGCCATGTGGTATGTGCTCTTTCCGGCGGTATCGATTCCACCGTGGTGGCAGTGCTTTTGCACAAGGCCATTGGTCATCGTCTACATTGTATCTTTGTGGACAATGGCGTGCTTCGCCTCAATGAAGGTGAAGAAGTGGTGAACTACTTACGCGAGCACTTCGACCTCAATTTAAAATTTGTTCAAGCCCAAGACTTGTTCCTCAACAAGCTGAAAGGCGTGGATGATCCTGAGAAGAAGCGCAAAATCATCGGTCATACCTTCATTGAAGTGTTTGATGATGAAGCCAAAGCCCTCGGTCAAGTGGATTACCTTGCCCAAGGTACGTTATACCCCGATGTTATTGAATCCATTTCCCATAAGGGTCCCAGTGCCGTCATCAAGAGCCACCACAATGTGGGCGGCTTGCCAGATACCATGAAGATGAAGCTCATTGAGCCTTTACGTGAACTCTTTAAGGATGAAGTTCGTAAAGTTGCTGCCGAGCTTGGCATGCCCGATTCCATTGTATGGCGCCACCCCTTCCCAGGGCCTGGCCTTGCCATTCGTATTCTAGGTGAAATCACCGAAGAGCGTTTGGAAATTTTGCGCAGAGCAGACAAAGTGGTGCAAGAAGAGCTTAAAGAATCCGGCTGGTACCGTAAGGTATGGCAAGGTTTCGCCGTGCTCTTGCCGCTGAAGACTGTGGGTGTCATGGGCGATGGCCGCACCTATGAGCACGTTATTGCATTACGCATCGTGGATAGCGTGGACGCCATGACAGCCGACTGGGCCCGCTTGCCTGCGGAATTGTTGGAGCGCATGTCCAGCCGTATTATTAATGAAGTGAAGGGTGTTAACCGCGTGGTGTATGACATTTCGTCTAAGCCACCCAGCACCATCGAATGGGAATAGGTGAAAATCTACTTCTTATTATAGTTTCTCATGGGGAGGGGAGAGGAAAACTTTTGCTAACACCAAAAAGCTTTTCCTCTCCCCTCCCCATGAGAAACTATAATA
>CAYJLO010000045.1:0-23170 GCA_964370835.1 uncultured Desulfovibrionaceae bacterium | reverse complement strand
CTCGTAAACACACCACCATGCGTCTTATGGCTGCTGGTGCAGGTAACCCACCTGTTGTTGTTGACGACACAGCTGACCTTGCTCGTGCTGCTCGCAGCATTTATGATGGTGCATCTTTCGATAACAACATCATCTGCGCTGACGAAAAAGAAATCATCGTGGTTAATTCTGTATGTGATGCTTTCAAGGAAGAAATGAAGCGCGTCGGTGCTTTTGAAATCACCTTGGAACAAGCTGACAAAATTGCCCGCTTTGCTCTTAAAAACTACCCCAATGGCGAACACATTTCTGCTAACCCCAAATGGGTTGGCCGTGATGCTGCTAAAATTGCTGCTGAAGCTGGTATTTCCGTACCAGAAAGTTGCCGTTTACTTATCGTAGACGCAGGCTTCGACAGCGATTATGTATGGGCTAAAGTTGAGCAAATGATGCCTGTTGTGCCCATCATCCGCGTACAAAACGTAGATGAAGCCATTCAGGTAGCTCTTAAGCTTGAGCGTGGTCTTTGCCACACCGCTGGTATGCACTCCCGTAACATCGAGAGCATGCACAAAATGGCAGTAGCCATGAACACCAGCCTCTTCGTGAAGAACGGTCCTCACATCGCTGCCCTCGGCGCCGGAGGTGAAGGCTGGACTTCCATGACTATCTCCACACCTACCGGTGAAGGCGTAACTTCCGCTCGTACCTTCGTACGTTTGCGTCGTTGCACACTCGTAGATAGTTTCCGCATCGTATAGTTTTATACTAAAACGATATATTAAAAATGGGTACAGCCTTTTGGGTGTACCCATTTTTTTGGGTCTATTTGTTTTATTTATTTTTTTGTGGGGGAACTTTTTTTAGGAAAAAAAAGTTCCCCCACACCCCCTCAAAAAACCAATGGCGATACAAGGCGAGCTTTGAATAAGAATTGCGACGCAATGTGATATCAGGGTCAGTTCTCCTTGAAGTGTTGCTCCTTGTTGTTGCCGCACTATGATATCTCAAAGCAAAAATAGTGGGGCCACAAGAGGCTTTTGGAAGGGGAGAGGGGTATGGGGGAGAGGGGAAAACTTTTTCCGACTGGAAAAGGTTTCCCCTCTCCCCCACAAAAAAGCAAAACTAAAATAAAAATTACCACTTTTCCTGGCGAATGCGCTCAGCTTTGTAATGGTCTTTATGCTTGGGCGGATGCTTCACATGCCCCATGACCACAAAGGCCATGGGAGTAATATTTTCTGGCAAGTTAAACAATTCTTTCATGGGGGGTACCAGCTCTTGGTTGGGATAGATACCCGTCCATACGGTGCCTAAACCAAGACCGTGCGCTGCCAATAGAATACTCATGGTGGCGTTGGAAACATCCATGATGGCGTATTCTTTTTGATCTGGATGTTTAATTAAGTCCGCATTGATGCAAGTTAAAATACCCATGGGCGCCGTTCTGGCGGCTAGGGCATATTTGTTAATATCAGCTATTTTATCTAAGGTTTCTCTTTTGCGTACCACAATGAACTCCCAAGGTTGTTCATTGTAGGCACTGGGGGCCTGCATGGCGGCTTTAAGGATGGTATCAACTTGAGCATCGGTTACAGGTGCTTCGGTATAAGCGCGTACAGAGCGGCGTGTCATAAGTGCATCGATGACATTCATATTGGATTTTTCTTGTGCTAAAACAAGGCTTGGCTTTAGCGCTAAGCTTGCTGCGGCAAGACTTCCGAGGGTCATAAAGCTTCTGCGTGAGGCATTCATACAATACTCCTAGTTTTACCAAACGTTGGTGTGTACACGTTCAGGTTTGAAGTTGTCTTGAGGTTCCACAGAGGTCTTGGGGTGACCCATGACCACAAATGCCACCGGAACTATATTTTGTGGGAGTTTAAAGAGGGTACGATAGGCTTCCACAAATTTTTCATTGGGGTAAGCGCTGGTCCAAACGGCACCAAGCCCCATGGCATGGGCAGCAAGTAAAAGGTTTTGTGTGGCGCAAGATACGCTTTGTACGGCAAAATCTTTTTGTGCTGGGCTTACAAAGTTTGTATTATAGCAGGTGAGTATGCCTAGCGGTGCGCCCTTTGCCATCTTTACGCCCTTTTTGATGGTTGTAACAGCTTCTAACTGGGCTTTATCGGTAATTACTAAAAATTCCCATGGTTCATCTCCACCAGCACTGGGGGCTTGCATGGCGGCCTTGAGTAATATATCAATTTGTTTAGGACTTACGGCCTCGCCAGTGTATTCGCGTACACTGCGTCTTGTGAAGATGGCTTCAATGGCCGTCATGTTGGTAAGGCTTTTGGCCATAAGTGGGCTAGATTGTAGCGTTGTAGCTCCAACAGCGGCAAATACTGTTCCGGCTTTCAAAAAATTTCTTCTGGTTAACATTATTTCTCCAAAGTATGTTTAGATTGATTATTGTTACATGTAAGGCAGTTTTTGTGCCCGATAATGTATAGTGGGGTAATATGATTTTTTTATATGCTGTGCAAGTACGCACAATAATATTCCTTAGGCACATAAAGGGTACTAATAGGTCAAGGATATGAATCAAGATATGACGATACTGCATCCCATGGGATGCCCGGTAAGTGCAACGCTCAGTGTTATAGGAGGTAGGTGGAAACCCCTCATTCTCTTTGTACTTATGAAACGCGGTGTTCAGCGTTTTGGTGAATTGCAAAAAAGAATTCCCTCTGTCACCCAAAGAATGCTAACAGCGCAGTTACGAGAGCTTGAAAGGGATGGCATTGTCATTCGCACTGCTTATGCAGAAATGCCGCCACGGGTAGAGTATCACTTGAGCGAGTATGGCCATACCTTAAAAGATGTTTTATATGCCATGCATCATTGGGGTGAAAAGCATAAAGAGCGATACCCAAGCGTTGCTCTATAATATCCTCACATGCCTCTAGACAAAGCCGTCTTTGCTTCTTACTCTTAGCTAGACATATTATAATTTAAGGAGCAGCCCATGGCACGCTTACGCAATCATAAAAAAATTCTACGAGAGCAATTGGAATCAGATCAGTGGAAGTCTTTCATTCCCAGTATTGTGGATATGGATCCCAAAGAGGCCACAGGGCCGCTGTTGTCATTTTTACTTTTGGGCGGGAATATGACCCACCGCGCCGCCTGTGCTTTGGGCCCCTGCATAGCTAAAATGGCGCACAATAAGCCCGAAGACGCACGAAACATCATGCGCCGACTCATGTGGCATATGAACGAAGAATCGGGCAATATTGGCTGGGGCATACCCGAGGCTTTTGCGGAAATTTTGGTGCATTCGGAAAAAATGGCCAAGGAGTTTTATAGTATTTTATTGTCCTACATCATCGACACAGGGCGTGATGATAATTATTGCGATCATGCGCTCTTGCGCCGCTCGTGTTATTGGGCGGTGGGGCGTCTTGTGGGGCAAAGACCAGAGCTGTGCGTTAAGATAATCCCATGGCTCATGAAAAACATTGGCGGAGCAGAAGAAGATCATGTTTGTAAGGGCTTAGCAGTATGGGCGCTTGGGCAGTTCCCCAAGGAAATGCTCCCTAGTTTTGAAGTCTTTCCCTTGGTTCGAGCTGTGTTGCAAGGGGAGGAAGCTTTGTTAGAAGCCCCATGTGCCATTTTCAATGGAAGTGTTGTGCAGTATTGGACAGTGAAGGAAATTGTGCAAGCGTCACCCTTAGTGTCAGCTTAATGTGGCGTTGGCCCAGTGTCGTGTTAGCACCTAGTCATTCATGATATGTTATTTCCCTTACAAAATTAATGTTGCAAAGGGGAAAGCAATAAAAAAAACACTCAAGATTCGTAGTACTTTGAATCTTGAGTGTTCTTTATTTTACTGTGACTTGCTAATTTTCTTTTTTAAGCAAGAGCTTTGGAATAAGTTTTTAGCTTTTATGCTTTGTTACGACGTCTTTTCACATAACCTAAACCGGCTAAGCCTAAACCGGTAAGAAGCATTGTTGCAGGCTCAGGAGTTGGTGCGGGAGTTTCTTCAGTAATGGAAAAATTCCAGCTGCTGAACACATCATTGTCTCTATATACGAAGTCCAATCCCTCGTCATTGAAATACATACCGACTCCTGTAACAGATGTAGGCACACCTTCATAGTACATCATTGAAGGGCCAGATGTACTTATGGAAAAGTTTGAATAATACACATAAGAGGCATCGTTAGACGCGTCATAAAACGACCACAGAGGAACTGTGTACGTGACATTAAGTTTTTGACCATTGGGTGCAGTAACTATATAGTTTATAGTTAAGTCGGCCAATTCCATGGGGTCTGTTGATGTGTTTACCACGTCACTTTGAGTAACTGTTTGGCCTAAAAAAAGTGATGCCGAGGTGTCGCGGACTTGATTTCCGCTAGTTATCGTGCCTATAAACTCTAACGTATTTGCAAAAGCATCAAGGGCGCTTGTGGGCTGAACAGAAAGAGTACTCAATTTGTTGCCCGAAAGCCAAGAAACGGAGTCATTGCCTTGGTCGTAAACGAATTCACTGGCTATGGCAGATAATGATATATCAAAACTATAGGTCCAGTCTTCTAAAACAGCTGCGTTTGCATGGCTTGCACTTACAGCCAAAAGTAGTCCACAAACAAAAGAAATAAGTTGTTTTTTCATGTGCTTCCTCAAGGTTTTAATGTAAATTATTGCGCCGTATTACATGCAAAAAGTATTCCGAATGTTAACATATTGAGATGACTAGTAAATACAATTTTTAAAACAAAGAGCATGTAAGAAAACCCGACACTTTTGTCGACTTTTCTTACATGCTCTTTGGGCTTTATTATGACACTCGGGGATACGTTCTGTAGTCCCTTTGCTTTTATTCACAAAAAGCGTATTTTTTGTTTTCTTGGCACGGTTTAGCTTGCCACACTCTCTGGAATGAGGTTTTCACCATTTCTCTTCAACAATAAAATGCAAACTAAAAAATTACTGAATATACTTGGGTATATTAATAAAAACTTCTCTGGTGTAGGAGGTGATGCGTTCCATGAGCCAGGGCAGAGCTAGGAGCAATGCTATGAACATGGAGACAACTTTGGGGATAAAGGTAAGGGTCATTTCTTGAATTTGAGTGGCAGCTTGAATGATACTCACAGTTACACCCACGGCAAGGCCAACACCCAGCATGGGCAGGGCCATCATGAGGCACAATTCAATGGCTTGTCGTCCAAAACCTATGACAAATTCAGGGGTCATGCTACACCTCTTTTACAGTAAGAAGGAGTTTACAAGGGAACCCACAAGCAGATTCCAGCCATCCACCATGACGAAAAGCAAGAGCTTAAAGGGCATGGACACCATCATGGGGGGGAGCATCATCATACCCATGGCCAGAAGCACGGAAGATATAACCATATCTAGCACAAGGAAGGGTATATAGATGAGAAATCCTATGGTAAATGCTGTTTTAAGCTCGGAGATAACAAAAGCGGCGGCCAACATCATGGTGGGCACATCGTCTCTGCTTTTGGGTGGTTCCATGCGCGCGATGGAATAAAATATGGAAATATCTTTTTCGCGGGTATGCTTGAACATGAAAGTACGCAAAGGAATTTGTGCACGTTCAAGTGCCACGTCATAGCCTATGGTTTCAGAGAGATAGGGTTGCAAAGCCGTATCATTCACCTCTTTGCCCACGGGATACATGATGATAATGGTGATGAAGATGGCCAAGGAAGCCAAGACTTGTGTGGGAGGAAGTTGTTGCACTCCCATGGCTTGACGTAAAAAGCTAAAAACAATGATAATACGCGTGAAACTTGTGACGGTAAGCATGATGGCAGGTGCCACGGAAAGTATGGTAAGAAGAAAAAGGATTTCTAAAAGTACAGTGACATTTTCCGGGGCTGAAGCTCCCCCAGAGAGGGTGAGAGACATGGGCGGCATGGTAAGGTCTTGCGCAGCAAGTGCCAAAGCCGGCATGAGCACAGGGCCAAGAACAAGAAGCCCAAAGCCAAGGAGCAGCTTGTAAAAGCATATCTTAGGCATGGGAAGAATCTTGTTGTTCTTTTTCCAGAAGGGATTGGAAATCTGTGCTGTCATGGTTGTCCTTAACTTCTTGTAAAAGAGTGATGTTTTGGTCGGTCACTCCCAGCAAAAGTCTTTTATCTAAAAAACGTACTACCACGAGCCCCTTACGAGGGCCTAGAGGTAATTGAGCTTCCATGCGTAGGCCAGAGCGCGGAAACATGCCAGGCCTTGGCATGAAGTTAAAGCGTCCGGATTTGCGCATGGCCCATACTAGCCCCCAAAGGACGGCAAGCAATATGAGCAAGGTACCAATGGCGGTAAAATAGCCTTGCCACGAGAAAGAATTTCCCACCACTTGATTGGCCACTTGTGCTTGTACAGCTGGGTCAATGGCTTGGGAGGCAAGGCCATCTGTGCTAGCCAAGTTGCTTAACCCTTTCCATGGGGCTGATGATATCTGTGAGGCGTACACCGAATTTTTCGTTGATAACAACGGCTTCGCCGCGGGCAACTAATTTGCCGTTCACGAAAACTTCCAAGGGTTCACCGGCCAATTTATTAAGCTCCACCACAGAACCTTGGCCCAACTGTAAGAGCTCGTTGATGAGCAAACGTGTACGCCCAAGCTCCACGGAAACATCCAGAGGAATATCAAGGATAAAGTCTAGCTCGCGCTTGGCGCCATCCACGGTGGGGCGTCTGGCAATGTCTGTCATATCTTTGAAAGTGGCCTCCGTGGGTTGCGAAGAGAGTGGTCTTTTTTGTAGCACTTTTTGCGCGGCACTGTGCTCATCTTCTTCCAACGCTTCTGCCCAGCGTGAAGCCAAATCTTCGTCCTTGGAGGACACGGGAGCTTCCTCGGGAGCAGGGGGAGCAGGGGGAGCAGACGCAGGGGCTGGCTCTTCAGCCATTTCTGCATCTAAGGCAGGCTCTGCACCACCTGCATCGGCGGCAGCTTGAGCTTGCTCAAAGGGGTCTGCGCCTTGGTTGGCTTCATCTTCTTCCAATTGTGCTGCCCATGCGGCGGCTAAAGCTTCTTGATCATCGTTGCTCATAGTATATCCTTTGCAATAAGTGGCTTATTCTACAACAAATTCTGTAAAGTAGACGCGTACTACATAAGCGCCGCCTAAAATTTGATTTAAGCGTGACGCCACTTCAGCCTTTAATAAAATTTTACCTTCAGCCGAGGAAATGTCGGCAAAAGTTTTTCCGGCCAATAAAACAATGACGGCATCTCTTACTTTTGCTTGTTGGCTTTTAAGTAAAGAGGCAACATCTTGGTTTACTTCTACTTCCATGCCAAGGCGCAAATAGCGTTTGCCAGCGGCATCGGAGAGATTCACCACAAATTCAGGTAAGGGTAATACTTGCCCTGTGCTGCGCGGAAGTACCGATTGGCGCTCTATGCGAGGACTGCTTTTTCCATCTTCGCCTTGAGCTTGTGTGCTTGTGGTGGTTCCGTCAGCTGACTGGGTGACTTGTTCACCTTCAGGTAATTGCTCAGCAGGGGCGCGCATGAAAAACCACCAATAGGCTCCACCACCACCTGCACCAAGAACGATGAGTAGTATAAGAAAAATAATCAAAAATCTTTTAAACTTTGATTTTTTAGGGGGGGCTTCGCCTTCGGGAAGGGCTTTATTCTTGCCATCATCTGCCATGGCCATCTCCTTCTTTCTTTGCATATACGAGCGGCAAAAAACTGACGCTTATGGGAGTCAAAAGTCACTATTGTAATAATATGCACGAAACATACCAGAAGAGGGAGCGTCTGCCAAGTATAAATAAACCTTACTGGAAAACATGAAATGCGGCTTATCACACGATATTATATAAAAAACACCGTAAACTTACTCGCACAGTGTGGTAAGTTTACGGTGTTTAATTCTTAGAAATGATTTGAGATTTACCCGCGGGCGCCAAAAATATCTGTTCCCACACGCACCAAGGTGGCTCCTTCTAAGACGGCCGCTTCCAAGTCGCCAGACATGCCCATGGATAAATGGGGCAGGCTGAGGCCAGCAAACTCTTTACACAGGTCATCACGCAACTGGCGTAAAAGGGCAAAGTGTGGACGCGCCGCCATGCCGGCATCAAAAACAGGTGGCAAACACATGAGCCCTTGTAGCTCTAGGTGTGGGCATTGCAGTATATATTGGGTGAGATCTGAAAGTTTTTCTCTACTTATACCGGATTTTTGTTCTTCCTCTCCCACATTGACTTGAATGAGGATGGCCTGACGAATATTTTTTTCTGCGGCGCATTGCTCTAAAATGCGAGCGAGCTTTTCCGAATCAACCGTGTGAATGAGGTCAAAGCGACCCACCACTTCTTTAGCTTTGCGGCTTTGTATGTGTCCTGTAAAATGCCAGCGCACGTTTTTTTGAGAAAGCGTTTCTGCCAAACTGTCTTGCTTGGCGAGGGCTTCTTGTACATAGTTTTCGCCAAAATCCACTTGTCCAGCAAGGGCCGCATATTGCACGGCTTCAGCCGGTTGCAGCTTGGAAATGGCAACCAATGAAAGGCTTTGAGCAGGGCGTTGCGCCGCTTCAAGGGCTTTTTCCATACGCTTGTGTACAGTATCAAGCCCTTTTTCAATATAAGAGGCCAAGACAGACACGGTTTACTCCGACATCATACCAAGGTTGCGCAAGAAATTCACATCTTCTGTCCAGTTTTCACGCACCTTTACCCAAAGTTCCAAATGCACTTTGCCTTCCAATAAGGTTATAATATCCTTACGGGCATCGCTACCAATGGCTTTAATGGCGGCGCCGGCCTTGCCGATGACCATGGCCTTGTGTGAAGGACGAGATACATAGATGGCCGCGTGGATAATGGTTTGTCCGCGTTCGGCGTCTTCTTCCCATTGCTCAATATCCACTGCCACAGAGTAAGGAACTTCTTGCTTTAAATGCAAGAAGAGCTTTTCACGCACAATTTCTGATACCATGAAACGTAAAGGAGCTGTGGAGAGTTGGTCGTCGGGGAACTCGGCAGGGGCTTCAGGTAAGTGACCGGCAATGAGTTTTTTGAGGTCTTCCAAGCCATTGCGACGCAAGGCAGATACGGGGAAAATCTCGGCATTGGGGAAAAGGTCGTGCAATTGTTCCAAAAGAGGAAGCATTTTGCTCTTGTCTGTGAAAAGGTCAATTTTATTGACAACCACACAAACGGGGCGTTCTTCGGTGGCCAAGGCTTCGCCAAGGGCAGCTAAATCGCCTTTGAGAAAATCAGGCTTACGAATGTAGAGATCTGCATCAAGCATAAGCACAATCATGTGCGCTTGAGCCATGCTTTGCCAAGCCGATTGAAGCATGGTTTTGCTAAGGCGTCCCTTTACTTGGGCCATACCCGGCGTGTCCATGAAGATGATTTGCGCATCTTCTTCGGTGAGAATACCCACAATTTGGTTACGAGTGGTTTGAGCGCGTGGGGTAACAATACTGACTTTTTGCCCTAAAAGAGCGTTAAGTAAGGTGGATTTTCCCGCATTGGGAGGGCCCATGAGGGCAACCCAGCCGCATTTGTGTTCTTGTGTCATAATTTTCCCCTTAAGCGTGTGTGGCTTGCTCGCGACGGCGTACAAGCATGTAAACAATGAAAGCACCAAGGAATTTGCTCAACGTCATACTGATGACGGAGAAGGGCGTTGCAATGCCCACCAAGGTGAGAAATATAAGACTATCCAACGGCGCACCCACAAGGCTTGAAAAGAGAATGCGTTGAGAGAAAGGCTTTTTAGTAAAGGTAAATACAGCCCAGTCGGCCAATTCGCCAATGGCAAAGGCGGCGGCAGAGGCTAAGGCCAGCTCTGGTGTGGCAAAATACCAACTAAGAGCACAGCCCACGAGCATGCACCATAAGATATGGTGGCCCACATGTTTTTGAGCATAGTCTCGTACCACAAAGGTAAAACCTACAGCTAGAGAGATGGGCGGCCACATTTCGCCGTTGGGCAAAGCAATGAGGGGGACATGGACAAATGCCACGTTAATGGCAAGAATAAGAGCTACGTAAATAATGCAATGTATCATGGCAAGCACCATAAGGGGCATCGCTTTTCTCGTCAATGAAATTTTATTACTTTCCCTAGTTTAGCTAGGTTTGCCTTGGGGATGTGTAAACACTAGGCAGTGTAGAGCTTCGCTTTAAGTTTATTTTCTAAAAATCACGGCGTGCTTCATGTTTTATGGATTTTTTCACCAAAAAAAGTTTTCACTTAAGATGTCTTAGTTGTCTGGAGCTTTTACAAATTTTATGATTTTTCTATACCCTGTCACAAAAGGAATTTTCTAAAAAGCGTTCCAAAGCGTCATCCATAAGGTGAACATAGTGGTTTAGCTCTGTATCCGTATTGCACTGCACGCAGCGCATGACAACTTTACGTCAGGTTTTCACTGCCAAAAGTGGGTTTTGGCAGTGTTTGCAGGCTATGGTTGTTTGACTTTGTCGACGCGAAGTAGAGAAAAAATTTTGCGATAAAAAAGACATGGTATCTCACTTAAGGCTATTTCATGGCAGATAAGTATGTTGTTTTATCTGCCATGAAGGTGATTATTTGTAAATTTTACGAGAGAACTGTCCACCAGACACATAGAAAGTGTTTTCAACAATGAAAAGAGCTTTTTCATCAATGCTGAAAACCACGTTTTCCAATTGTTTAAGGTACACATTACTGGTGACGGTGATGAGAATTTCTTTATTATTACCGGAATAAGCACCCTTGCCGCGAACCAACGTTACCCCGTATTGGCGCAATAGATTAATGGCTTCACAAATTTGTTCGCCATGGTCTGAAATAATAAAGACGGTTTTACGTTGGCTAAAAACGCGTAGACCATAATCGGTCATGGTGGCGTTGATGAAGAGCATGATGGTGGAAGCTATGACTATATCAAGGTCAAGGCGAGTGGCCGCCATGCTAAATACGCAAAGGTTAAAGAGGAAGGAGAAAGTGCCCACCGACACATTCCAACGTTCGCGTATGGCCACGGCTATGATGTCCGTACCGCCGCTACTTCCAAAGGAACGCAACATAATACCAGAGCCCACACCAGTGAGTGTGCCAGCGAAAATGGCTGCATAAAGCTGGTTATCCACGGGAATGGTGAAGGTGAGTAACATACTCAAAACAGATGTACATGCTGTGGCATAGAGACTGTAGAGCAAGAACACTCTCCCCACAAAAAACCAACCAAAAACAAAAACAGGGGCGGAAATGATGAAATACCAAATGGGCACAGACATGAAATCTGTGGCATACCATGTGAGCATGGAGAGACCCATGACGCCGCCGGCCACAAAATTGTGGGATAACGCTACGGTTTGAATACCTAAAGCGTAAAAGAAGCTACCCACGGTGAGCAAGAAAAGGTTCCACCAAACAGATTCAGCAAGTTTTGGGTTGTATGTTCTTTGTAATGGCATGAAAAATTCCCCTTTTACAAAATATTATAAAGCATTCTTGTGGCAACAACGAGAAGGAACAAAGCAAAAAAGCGTTTTAGCACGGGCACAGGCAAGGAATGCGCAAGGCGCGCCCCCAAGGGTGCTGTGAAAAAGCTTGCCGTGGCAATGCCGGCAAAAGCCAAAATATGCACATAGCCCAGAGTGAATTCGGGTAAATTGCTTGTGCCGTATCCTCCAAAAATATATCCCAAAGTTCCGGCCACGGCTATGGGAAAACCAATGGCCGAAGATGTTCCCACAGCGGTGTGCATGGGAACGGAGCAAAAGGTCATGAAAGGCACAGACATGGTGCCGCCGCCAATGCCCACAAAGCTGGAAATAAGCCCAATTACGCCGCCCACGCCGCTGATACCCACGGTGCTAGGGAGATGGCGTGCGCCTTGGGGCTTTTTGCCAAAGAGCATTTCAAGGGAAACGCAGTACAAAAAGATCACAAAAAGGCCGCGTAAGTAGGTACTGGGTATGTAGGCTGCCACGAGTCCGCCCATGAAGGTACCCAGTAAAATGCCGGGGGTGATGGCCTTGAAAATATCCCAGCGCACGGCTCCGCGAGCATTATGGGCTTTGGCGCTGGAAATGGATGTGATCATGATGCTGGCCAAAGAGGTGCCAAGAGCTAAATGGTGTATATGTTCTTGTGGCACATCTAAAAAAGGAAAAATGAAAGAAAGTAGAGGCACAATGATAATACCGCCGCCCACACCTAGCAGTCCGGCAAATACTCCTGCCACGGCGCCGCCAGCTAAAAAACACAGTAAAGAAGTAATCATAACAGTCCTTATAAATTAGAAAGTGCAAGAAAAATGAATGGTTTGTTCTTGCGCATCTTTTTCAATCCCTTTGAGCTCTTGTACCATGCCTTGCATGGCACCGGCCACAATGCGTGCCGTGAAGGGGTTGAGAGGAACGCTTTTACCATTGACTTGTAAGTGCACCTTTCCTTGTAAAACAGGGCAATCTTGTGCGCTTTTTTCTTCTGCAACTATGGCGCGGGCCAAATGAGCACAAGACGCATAGCCACAGCTTTTACAGTTTAACCTTGGAAGAACGAAGGCTTTTTCGAGGATAATGGAGGTGAGTCCGTCGATGCTTTGCTCTGAAAGCTGACAGAAGTGTTGTTTACCCGCGAGGCCTACATTGCGTTCTTCTATGCTATAGCTAGCTAAAGCCAAGGGGCTTTGCAGTTCATTGGCAAGATTTTCTTGAGTATCTTCGGGGCGTAAACAAAGAATACGTGGCAAGAAGTCACGCGCCTTAGCACCTTCAATGAGAACAATATCAGCTTGTATGAGGGGAAGCAGGTCGGTGAGATCTCTGTCTTGTCCCCAATAAAGGGCCGCTTCGCCTTGCCCCAAGGCCAAAACGGTGCGTCCGCTGTTGGGGGTACGAAAACGCCCTGTGTCACTTTCAGGTGTATCTAAGGTATGATGGCTTTGCTTCACAATGCCAACGCTAAGGCCTTGTGCTTCCATGGCTTTGGCAAGCTCGAGGACAAGACTTGTTTTCCCAGAATTTTTAAAGCCCACAATGTTTACGGCGCGCATAGATATCCTTTACATAAGCTGCAAATATTGGCGCAATTGTATGCGTAAATACTGCATGAGTGTTGTGTAGGTTTTGGTATTATGCATGAGCATATCCATATCTTTTACCAAGATAACAAGTTTACCTTGTTTATGAAATTCCTTGAAAGGCGCATCAAAGGCATCGTAGCCCAATTTTTGCGCGCTTCCTTCCCCAAGAATAACAAGCACCCTCGCGCCAAGTTGGCGTACTCCCGACCAAAAAACAGGAATGTTGGGCTGTAACTGTTCGGGTGAAGACAGGTCTGGCAAGGTATGCGGCCAAAAGGAGTGTGTGCCCGGAGGGTGCTTCAAATCTTGTAAAATACGCTTCAAAAAAGCACGCCGTTCTGCACTGGATTCACCACATAAATCATGTCCTAAATTCCAATAGGTCCAAATTACGCGCGCAGGTTTTGTCTGCGCAAAGCGTTCTTGCCATGGGGCAGGCCATTGGTCAAGAGCTAAAGATACGCGTCCAGCATTGCTTTTGGAAGTGGCTGGCGGTGGAGTTGCGTTTGACTGTGAAACAGGGGTGCTTTGCCCTTGTGCGGGGGATGCTTGCGATGATTGCGCTCTTGGCATGGGCCGAGATGCTGTACTTTGTCCTGCTTGTTGTTGTGCTACAGGCTTGGAAACCTGTTGAGCAAATTGCCTTGGTGCATTTTGAGGAGCCCACTGAGGTGTTTGCTGGATAGCGCCCCGCGTCAAAACTTTGGCGTGACAAAGGGAAAGCTCCGGTGCCACAGGAGTGTCTTGGAGCAAAAAGTCTAAGCCTTGCTGTTGCCATGGCAGATAGAGAGGGGAAAGGGTTATATTTCCAGTAAGCATGTGCAGAGTCTCCAGGCCACATCTAATTTGGAAAGCAAGGGCCACACTTGTTCTTGTCCATGCTTATCCACCACAAACATGGCATTGGTACTGGTGCCAAAGCCTGAGCCCGCGGCAGCAATATTATTTCCTGCCAAAAGGTCCACGCCTTTACGCGCCAGTTTTTGATGTACGAGGCTGAGCATGGCTTTTTCACTGTCTGCTGTTTCCGCAGCAAAGCCAAGCATTTTTTGCGCCGGTGTTTTTTGCAGGGCAAGGGTGCGTAATATATCCACATTGGGTGAAAACTCTACGCTCAAGCCTTCTTGCGCCGTTTCTTTTTTAAACTTCACACCCATACCTTGGGTCGGCGGCACGGGGGCATAATCTGCCACAGCCGCCGTGAACATGCCCATGTGCATGGAAGGCCAAAGTTGAGCGGCCTGTTCGTACATTTGAGCAGCGGTGGTAACTTTATATGTATGAAGCGAAGGGGGCACATACGACGCACTTTCTGCGCCGGGGCCGCAGATGGCGTGAACTTCTGCTCCGCGCAACCAAGCCGTGAGGGCAAGGCTAAGGCCCATGGTGCCGGTGGAGGGGTTTGACCAAAAGCGTACTGCATCCCAAGGTTCACGGGTGGGCCCAAGGGTGAGCAAAACTTTTTTTCCTTGCATATCTTGTGGAGTTAAGGCTTTGAGCGAAGCAAGCCAAATGTGGCGCAAATCCGCTAAGCGTCCTTGTCCTTCATCGCCGCAAGCTGTGCCGCCTGTGTCTGGCAGGATGACTTCCACACCACGCTCGCGTAAAATTCGTATGTTCTCTTGGGTGGCGGCATTACTCCACATGCGCGGATTCATGGCCGGTGCCACCAATAAAGGTCCATCAAAGGCTAAAGCCTGGCAGGCCAGAAGAGTGTGAGCGTGCCCTTGGGCCAATTGGGCCAAAGTGGAAGCTGATGCCGGAGCTATGACCATGGCGTGAGCATTTTGTCCAGGTTCTAAATGGCCAAAGACGCGTTCTTTTTCCCACATGTCCGTGTAAATGGGGCCTGCGCCAAGGGCTTCGAAAGTGAGCGGTGTTATGAAGCGTTGGGCGGCGTCGGTGAGGGTGAGGCTCACATGCATGGAATTTTTGCACCACCAACGCACCAAATCTGGTGCGCGAAAGGCCGCAATGGACCCACACACGCCCAAATGTATGCCTTTTCCGCGTAAGTGGCTATCTTTGCTAAAGGAATAGGGTGCTTGGTACATGAGCTTGCCTTTTTTGTTTACAAGTGGTTTACTGGGTAATGCAGGGTGAATGACATATAGGTATTGTCATTCACCCCTTTCATAGCCTATAAGGGGTGGAGTTGACAAGAGAGCACAGGCGTTGTTTGCATGTGTAAAAAACTATCTAAACACTACAACCCATAAGATTATTATGATAGACGAAAAAGATTTTTGGCTTTCCTCCTACAGATTTGACTTGCCCGAGGCTCAAATTGCGCAATTTCCTCCCGAAGAGCGGGGGCATTCGCGCCTTATGGTTTTACCGCGTCGTCCTCTTGGCGCTTCCGGTGAAGGGATTTTAGATATAAAGCATGCGCAGTTTGCCAATCTACGTGAACATTTACCCAAGGATTGTCTTTTTATTGTGAACAATTCTCGGGTGTTGCAGGCTAGGCTCTTGGGCACTCGTCCCAGTGGCGGTAAGGTAGAATTTTTATTATTAAGTCCTTTACCCTTGGTGGTTGCAGCGGCAAGTCCCGCAAAGTTACAAGAAGGGTGGTTTGAAGCTGAAGCCAAAGGCCTTGTGCGTGCCGGTGGGCGCGTCAATGATGGCGATACCTTCCATTTTGGTGCAGGTATTAAGGTGACAGTGTTGGAATCTGGGCCCTTTGGGCAAAGGCGTGTGCTTTTGGCATGGCAGGGAGACTTGGCTGAGGCTTTTGCCGCCACAGGGCATATCCCACTACCTCCTTATATTAAGCGCACCGATGATGATGAAGATCAAACACGCTATCAGACTATTTTTGCCAAAAGTGAAAAAACGGGTTCTGTGGCAGCACCCACAGCCGGTTTGCACTTCACCGAAGATATGAAGGCGGATTTGGTGGCTCATGGCTGTGAATGGGCAGAAATTACCTTGTATGTGGGCTATGGAACATTTAGCCCCGTGCGCAATGAAGACATTCGCTCTCATCGCATGCACCGAGAATACATCGAAGTGCCCGAGGCCACTGCCAATGCCATAGCAAAGGCCAAAGCGCAAGGACGCCCTGTCATAGCCATTGGCACTACTTCAGTACGTGCTTTGGAAGGTGTGGTGGAGCTTTGCGGAAAAATACAACCATTTACCGGTTGGACGGATATTTTCTTGTATCCTGGTCGTCCTTTTAAAGTGGTAGATGGAATTATAACCAATTTTCACTTACCGGAATCTTCATTGCTTATGATGATTTCTGCCTTTACCGGGCGTCAACGTATTTTAGATGCGTACGCACAAGCTGTGCAACATGGGTATCGCTTTTTCTCCTATGGGGATGCCATGTTAATTTCTAAATAGAACAATTGGAAACTTTATGTCTCGCGTAGTTTTTCTTGAGCATCGCTGTAAAGGTTGTATGCTCTGTGCAACGGTTTGTCCAAAGAAGCTTATAGCTAAAACAGAACGTTTCAATGGGCAAGGTTATCAAGTGGTGGCTGTGAATGATGACAGTCAATGTACAGGCTGCGCTGCATGTGGGCTTATTTGTCCCGATGTGGCCATTCGCGTTTTTGCTAGCTCTACCCGTACATCAAAAACAGGGGGGGCTGTTTCATGTTAACCACACAGAAAGACATGCGCGTGCTTATGAAAGGAAATGAGGCTGTGGCCTACGGAGCGGTGGATGCCGGTTGTCGTTGTTACTTCGGCTATCCCATTACTCCGCAAAATGAAATTCCCGAAACATTATCCGCTCTATTACCCGAGGTGGGCGGGGCCTTTGTACAGGCAGAAAGCGAAATCGGTTCCATTAACATGGTTTTGGGCGCCGGAGCTTGTGGGATTGCCTCCATGACATCTTCTTCTTCGTGCGGCATTTCGCTCATGCAAGAGGGTCTTTCATACATGGCCGGCAGTCATGTACCTGGCGTGGTGGTGAATATGAATCGCGGCGGGCCGGGGCTTGGTGATATTGGTCCTTCGCAAGGGGATTATTTTCAAGCGGTGAAAGGGGGAGGGCACGGCGACTATCGTACCTTTGTGTTGGCTCCAGCCACGGCGCAAGAATGTTATGATATGATGTTTGATGCCTTTGCCATGGCCTTTGCTTATCGTAATCCTGTGCTCGTGTTGGGTGATGCCATTGTGGGGCAGATTAAGGAACCTGTTTTGCGTAAAATTCCCGAGCATGCCTTGGGGGTGGAAGACTATGCAAAGCTTTCGGCGTCGTGGCGCGTGGAAGGTACAGGCCAACGTGCGCAAGGTGAACCTAAACGTTTACTAAAATCTGTGCATTTGGCCGAAGGTGCCTTGGCTGCGAGAAATGTTCTCTTACAAGAAAAATACGCCGCCATGCAAAAGGAAGCTCGCGCATTGTGTACGCAATGTGAAGATGCCACGCTCATATTGGTGGCCTATGGATCTGTGGGACGCATAGCGCAAACGGCAGTGCGCCAATTACGCGAGCAGGGGCATAAGGTGGGCTTGTTGCGACCTTTGACGCTTTTTCCTTTTCCTGTGGAAGAGTTGCAAAAGTGGGCTCGCGCTGGGAAAAAGTTTTTGGTGCTAGAACAAAATTTAGGGCAAATGGTGGAAGATGTACGCTTAGCTGTGAATAATCATGGTCTGGTGGCGTGGCATGGTATTATGCCGGGTCTATTCATTGGCGCCGATGCTCTTGTACAGCCCATCATTGAGGCTTTACAAAGTCCTCTATGTAAGGAGGGTAAGTAATGTCTACTCATGTCAACGCTTCGTGTGATTTTTCAACGCTTTTGCAAGAGCAAGACGGAGAAAAATTAGTTTTTTCAAATAATCCCGTTTTAACGGACAGAGCAACACATTATTGCCCAGGTTGCCATCATGGCATTGCCCATAGGCTCATTACTGAAGTTATTCATGAAATGGATCTCGCTGGCCAAACCATATTGGTGCCGTCTGTGGGCTGTTCTGCTTTTATTTATGATTATATGCAGTTGGACTGTATTGAAGCCCCCCATGGTAGAGCTTCTGCTGTGGCAACCGGGGTAAAGCGAGCCCGTCCTGACGCCACGGTTTTTGCCTATCAAGGCGATGGTGATTTGGGCGCCATTGGCTTAGCTGAGGCTGTGCATGCAGCCAATCGCGGTGAAAAAATAACCGTTTTTTTTGTGAATAATACGGTATACGGCATGACGGGCGGACAAATGGCCCCCACCACTTTACTTGGTCAAAAGACCACCACATCCCCCGCCGGACGTCAAGGCAATATGGAAGGCGGCCCCATGCGCATGGCGGAAATCATGGCGCAATTGCATGGCGTTGTGTATGCGGCAAGATGCTCACTTGATTCTGTAAAGCATATTCGCGCCGCCAAAAAAGCCATTCGTACGGCCTTTGAAGTGCAGTGTGCCGGAATGGGCTATTCCTTTGTGGAACTTTTATGCGGTTGTCCCACCAATTGGCATATGGATGCCGTTAGCGCCAATGCTCGCATTGCCAGTGAAATGATTCCTGTCTTCCCCTTGGGAGTGTATAAAGATACGCGCGAGCAATATGGGCAGGGGGAATAATATGGCTACATATCAAGATGTGATTATCGCCGGTTTTGGCGGACAAGGTGTTATGGTGCTGGGTAATGTGCTGGCGCAAGCTGCCATGGAATGCGGCCTGCATGTGACCTTTATCCCCGTATATGGGGCAGAAATGCGCGGCGGCACTGCCAATTGCACTGTGGTGCTGGATGAGCATCCCGTGGGTTCTCCCTTGGTGCGTGAGCCATTGTCCACCATTGTGCTCAATGGGCCATCTTTAGAAAAATTTCAAGGGCGTCTTCATGCAGATGGCGTGCAAATAATTAACTCCTCCCTTATAGATGTGACGGCTGAAAATGTGCTTGATCCTCGTAAAAAAAGTGTGTGCATTCCAGTCAACGCCATAGCTCATGAATTGGGTACGGTGAAGATGGCAAATATGGTGGCATTGGGGGCATGGTTGCAGGCCACCAAGGCATTGCCCATTGAGGCTGTGCAAGATGCCATGTATAGGGTGGTATCTGCGCACTATGTTAAATTGGTGCCCGGAAATATTAAGGCTGTACAGGCTGGGTATGATTATGCAGCAGAGCATGCATAGCTCGTTATAGGTGAAAATATAAATTGTTTTGATGCAAAGGGGAGGGCCGTGCCTTCCCCTTTTTGCTTACTTAGAGGATAGATAACACAACAGTAAGCTTTGTGTTTTTTATGTATGAAACAGAGTTTTCACGTGCCTTGTCATGGCAAATAGTTATGCTTGGTATAACTAAGCAATAGCTAGATGATTTTTTGCTCCGTCTACTGCATGGAAAGGTTTTTATCCGTGGTTTTTTGAAAAATAGGAGTGACAGGTATGGCTTCAAGCATATGTACACGATGAGCCAAAGAATGCAGATTGCTGCATACCAATTCTAAAAATTGCGCATTGTCTGCGGAAAAATCACCTTTTACTTGTTCTAAGGCACAGGCCAAATTTTCTAAATCAGCGCTTATCATATATTTCTCCTTGTGAAGTTTTTATTGCGTGTCGTGTAAGGAGAAAGTAGCAAGAATGAAACTTTTGTCAATCAAAAATTTAGCATAAAATAAATTTAAAATTGTATTTCGAAATAAATTATTTATTTATTGATTTATTTTTAAAGCTACTATATGGTGGAGCCATGAAAACACCAATAGAAGCTACCACCATACTTGATAGGCTACGTGAGGCTTTGCAATTTTCTAAAGATGTGCAGTTGGCGGAATTTTTAGGCGTGTCGGCTCAGGCCATATATCAAGCGCGTAAAAAAGATAAAGTTCCCGACGGTTGGCTCATACGTGCCGCACAGTTGCAAAATATTTCCATAGATGCTTTGCTTGGGTTACCCACGGCCTCGGCAGCAGGAAATACAGCCTCCATACAGTCTCAAACCACGTCAGAACAAGACAGGCATGAGACGAATCTTTTGCAAGAGCAAGAAGAGTTTTTGGCTGAATTTTGTACAGTTCCCTTGGTGGCAGCCAAACTTTCTGCCGGTGGGGGAAGCCTCGAAACAGAAGGTATAGTCTTACAGCGCATGGCTTTTCGTCGTGAGTGGCTACAAAGGCGGGGGAGCATAGATAATATGGTGCTCATGCGTGTGCATGGTGATAGCATGGAACCTTACATCCAAGACGGAGATCTATCTCTTATTGATACATCGCAAAAGGCCATTATTCCTTATGCTGTCTATGCTGTGGGTGTGGATGATGGTATTTACGTGAAAGCTGTGGAAACGTTACCTGGACAGCGATTGGTATTGCGTTCCTTTAATGAAAGGTATGCTCCCATGGATATTGACATGCGTGGAGATCTTGCAGATTCTGTGCGCATCATAGGTAAGGTGCTTTGGTGGTGCCATGAGACCTAGATAGTGTCGCCAAATGCGCCTTTTGGGTTTTCTCTACGTCATATTTCACGAGCTTTTTCGGTCATGTATGTCTTTATACACTCCCTCCAAGTTCGTCCATCTTCCTTGATAAAACTCAAAAATTCGCAATTTGACGACACCACTTAGTTTTACGGTATACGTTTTTTGTTGGTGGGTATTTAGCGAGGGGTGGGTTTTGTCATATGTGCAAAGCTCACCTTTTTTCGTGAAAAATGAATGGAAAATTTCTTTGAAATAGTATTTGTGCAAAAAATTTTTCCCTAAAAATTGCTGAGAGAAAATTGTAAGTTTTTCTAGACTTTTAGAAATAAAAAGTTATAAAATTGGGTAGTTAGTATTCCTTGAGGTGGTTTGTAGTGATTGTGTAGAAAAAATCACAAATGAAAAATTGAACAATTGAAGAAAAAAAGGCATATGAGTAAAAAAATTTTTACGAAAAGGCTTGCATTTTAGCATAACCTATGCAAAATATTTCTCAGATGCACTGCATACTTTTACGTTTAGAAGTTGCAGGATTGCTCCGCCAAGGGCAGAGGGCAATCATCATAACAAAAAATATTTTAAATACAGGAAGGATGAGCAATGAAAAAAATCTGTACTTTGCTTCTTACCGCTGGCATGTTAATTGGCGCTGCTTCTGGCGCTTCTGCTATTGATTTCAAAGCTAAAGGTCAATGGATCTTCGGCTTTGGTGCTGTGGACACCATGTGGACTGGCGTTAACGGTTCCGACACTTTCCAAGCACAACAACGCATTCGTTTACAAATCGACGCAGTAGCTTCTGAGTCCCTTTCCGGTACCGTTTTCTTTGAAATGGGCGAAACCAAATGGGGTAACTCTGCTTCCGGCGGCGCTCTTGGCACCGACGGTAAAATCGTTGAAGTAAAGCGCGCATACATCGATTGGTATGTGCCCAACACCGAACTTTCTTTCCGCATGGGTCTTCAAGGCGTAGCCATGCCTAACGTAGCCGGTGGCTCTGCCATTTTAGATGACGACGCTGCAGCCATCGTTGCCAACTATAAGTTCAACGACATGGTAAGCTTGACTGCCGCTTGGGCACGTCCTTACAATGATAACTTTGTATCTTACACTGGTAACGGCGACAGCGATAACTACCTTGACAACATGGACTTGTTCCTCTTGTCCTTACCTGTGACTGGCCAAAACTGGTCCATCAATCCATGGGTAATGGTTGGTTTCATCGGTGATAACACTGTATTCACCAGCAATGGTGCTACTCCATCTGCTCCTAAACTTGCTGTTGCTGACGTAGCTGCCACTGGTCTTTACCCAGTAGGTCGCACTCCTAACTTTGATGCAGAAAACGGCTACACCACCATGTGGTTTGCTGGTCTTCCCATGACCTATCAAATGGACGCATTGAACTTTGAGCTTGACCTTAACTACGGTAGCGTTTCCTACAGCGGCGACGGTGGTCCTGGTGCGAACCTAGATACCAAGCGCGCTGGCTGGCTCATCAAAGGCCTCGTAGAATACAAGATGGATTGGGGTACCCCCGGTCTCTTCGCTTGGTACGGTTCTGGCGATGACGACGATTTGAACAATGGTTCTGAAATGATGCCTTTCATCAATCCTTGCGGTAACTTCACTTCCTTCATGGGTGATGGTAACGAACTTGGTTGGCAACCTGGCTCCGGCTATGACAACATGCTTTCTTACTCCGGTACTTGGGGTATTGGCTTACAATTGGCTAAAATGTCCTTCGTGGAAGATCTTTCCCATACCTTCCGTGTAGCTTACTGGCGCGGTACCAACCATGCAGATAACGCAACTGGTAGCCCATTCTACTCTGACGCTACTTTCATGTACCTCACCGAAAACGACTACCTCGTAGAATTTAACTTAGATTCTACCTACCAAATTTACGAAAACCTCCAAGCTGTTGTACAACTTGGTTACATCGTAAACGGTTTCGACGAAGATACTTGGGGTAAGAACGTAAACGATCGTGACGCTTACAAAGCCACCCTTACCTTTAACTACAGCTTCTAAGCTTTAGTTACTTTATAACCGAAGAGGGGAAAGGCTCTTTCCTCTCTAACTATATCGGAATCTAAAAAAACCCACATTTTTTTAGAGTAAAATTTGGGATTGCACCGGAATGGTTCTGGTAGCAATCCCATTTTTTTATTTAGAATAAGGTATTGACCCTTTTTATTCTTACTACTACACTGCGCTCATATTGAGTCACACAGTAAAAGGATTTATATATGTCAAATGCCGTTTCCATGCGTCTTAAAGTATTAGATTTGGTGCCATTTGGGCCCGATGTTTCTGATCACCAAACTTTTTTTGCTCTGCGCCTTGAAAGGCCACAGTGGAAGTCTTGGCGTCCGGGACAATTTGTCATGATACGCCCCACCTCCTTTGGTTTTGAAATACCATGGGCACGCCCCTTTGGCATCTGTCATGTGACAGACCAGCATCTCATTTGTTTTTTCCAAGTGGTGGGTAAAGGCACTGAGCGCATGGCAGAACTTAAGCCCGGCGATGACGTACAATTGTGGGGTCCTCTTGGTAATGGTTTTGCTTTAGAGCCAGAAACTCCCACCTTACTTTTGGCCGGCGGCATGGGCATTGTTCCCTTTGTGGGCTATGTGCATGAGCATCCAAAGCCATGGAACCTCTCCATGATTTTTGGCCATAAACCTTCCTTGCGCTGTTATCCCTTGGATAGCATCAACGAGCGCATCACCGTGGATACCTTGCAAGA
>CAYJLO010000044.1:0-23723 GCA_964370835.1 uncultured Desulfovibrionaceae bacterium | reverse complement strand
CCCCGGCTCATAACCGGTTTGTCCCAGGTTCAAGTCCTGGTGGGCCCACCATGGAAAAAACAGCCATTTATGAAATTCATAAGTGGCTGTCTTTTTTTAATCACTTCTCCACCTTAAGCTGATATTTCACGCTAAAATTTTTCCTTATGCCAATACGTTTTTCTACACAGCCCACTCTCGTATACTTTATACCATTTACGCATAAAATAGTCGTCGATATTTTTTAGGATGTGGGCTATAAACCCCACAGCAATCATCACTAACCTTTCCTTTTTAGAGAAGACCATCATGCCAAACGCTCCCCTTGAAACTTTCGTCAATAATATCGTCAACACTTTCAAAATAGCCTACCCCATCCAAAGCATGCGAACTTTGGTGAGTAGCCTTGGTGGCTCCATCATCGTGGCCGAAGATAACACCTCCTATCGTCAAGGCGTCATTCGTAAGCTTGGTAATAGTTTTCAAATGTATTTACCCCGTGACATGTCTGAAAATTACGAAAAATACACCATTGCTCGATTGCTGGGGTATTTATTCATGGGCATGGGCTATAGACTCAGCGTGGAAAAATGGCAAACCAGCGAAATGTACCCGCCCGCAAAACCTCTTTCGCCAGAAGCTTTGGAACGCTTAGATTATTTTGCCTATGCCATCCTCATGCCCAGAAGGCTATTCCTAGAAAAAGCACAGCAATACGAAAGCGATGATATGGAAAGAGAGTTTAATCTCATGATGAAATTTTTTAAAGTCCCCAGAGAATTTATCATCACCCGTTCTGTGCAACTGGGACTTCTTGACGCTGAATAAAAGACTTGAATAGGAGATGGGGAAGAAATCTTCCCCATTGAAATTTCTGCTAGAATTACAGCATGAAAAAAAGCACCTTCCATGAGGTGCTTTTTTATACGTCATCTAAATGCCAGAGTCCGCGCTCTTTACGCCAAATTCGCTGGTTGGAGCTTCCTTTAAAGACAAGCTCTTCAGTAAACAGCTCTGCCACATAAGGCCCATCCACCAGCATATCCGTAAGCTCCAACAAGTTTCCAATGGGCTTTTGCGTAACGGCCTGCACTTCCAAAAACTCTAAGGTGTACCCTGTATACGTGGTAATATGCAAAGAAGCATCTTTGAGAGCCCGCGCAAGGGAGCACAAAACTTCCGCCTGCATGAAAGGCTCGCCACCCGAAAATGTCACCCCGGACAACAGTGGGTTTTCTAAAATATCTGAGAGGAGAGTTTGAATATCCTTGTGATAGCCAGCTTGAGGATCGTGACTACCAGGATTATGGCAGCCCACACAATTATGCGGGCAGCCTTGTGTAAAGATGGCATAACGCACCCCCGGCCCATCCACAATGGACTCGGGGGCAACGCCATGTAAACGAAGTTGCGCGTTAAGCATGCTTAACTCTATCGCGCTCCTCAGATTTTTTGGCATTATTAAAGCGATCCAGTGTACCTACCAAATAACCGGTGATACGACGTGTGCGCTCAAAAGGTACATTGCACCCCACAGTTACGGGCGCTGTTGTAGTTTCAGTATCTGTTTTACAACAAATCATACTGTCCTCCTTGAGTAAAATGTTATGGTAAAATATGTTTTTATGCAGAAAAAAGAATGCTTTACACGGATAAGACATCTTTTAACCACTCCCCTTCTCCCATAAAGGTATTTTCATAAAAGCTTCATGGAGATCGGAGACTGAGAGTACACATACATCTCAGATATGTTTTTACTAATTAATCGGTATTTCCTGTATACGGACGCAAAGAATGCTTACGTCTAATGGCGTCGATTTTCACCTTATCAATAGGTTCATTTTCACGCCTGCCGCAACGGGGACAAGCTTCACCAATAACCCCCACATAGCCACACACAGGGTCACGATCTAAGGGATGGTTAATGGAACCATAACCACAACCTTGAGCTTGCATGTAGCGAATGATGGACTCAAAAGCTTCCAGATTCTTACTGGTATCACCATCAAGCTCCACATAGGTAATATGCCCTGCATTGGTAAAGGCATGATACGGAGCTTCACGCTGAATTTTCTTAAAAGCCGCCACCGGATAATACACGGGCACATGGAAAGAGTTTGTATAGTATTCACGGTCTGTGACCTTGGGAATAACACCAAATTTCTCTCTATCCAAAGCCACAAAGCGTCCGCTTAAGCCCTCTGCTGGTGTGGCTATAAGGGTGAAATTCAAGCCCGTTTCGGCGGCTTTGGCATCGATATGATCACGCATATACTTAATAATCTTAACACCAAGTTCTTGGGACTCTTCGCTTTCACCATGGTGTTTACCGGTGAGCACCATGAGCGTTTCGGCAAGACCTATGAAGCCCAAAGTCAATGTGCCATGCTTAAGCACTTCTTCCAAGGTGTCATCCCAATCAAGCTGTTCAGAGTCCAGCCAAATACCTTGCCCCATGAGGAAGGGGTAATTGCGTACTTTTTTGGCACCTTGAATCTTCAAACGATGTAAAAGCTGACGATATACCAGCTCCAGTCTTTCTTCAAACAAGGTAAAAAAGGCATCCACATCGCCTTTCACTTCCAAGGCAATGCGTGGCAAGTTGATGGAGGTAAAGCTTAAGTTTCCGCGACCGCAGGTAACTTCTCTATCTTTGTCGTACACGTTGCCAAGCACACGGGTGCGGCATCCCATATAGCCCACTTCGCTATTGTAATCGCCGGGCTTATAATAATGAAGATTAAAAGGCGCGTCTAAGAAGCTAAAATTGGGGAAAAGGCGCATGGCAGAAGTTTCCATGGCCAATTTAAATAAATCATAGTTAGGATCTTCGGGGTCAAAGTTCACCCCCTTTTTAACCTTAAAAATCTGCACGGGGAAGATGGAAGTTTCCCCATTCCCAAGACCAGCCTTTGTGGCAAGCAACAGATTTTTCATGGCCATGCGACCTTCTGGAGAAATATCAGTACCGTAATTTATGGAAGAAAAAGGTACTTGAGCTCCAGCGCGTGAGTTCATGGTATTAAGGTTATGTACAAAAGCTTCCATGGACTGATAGCAGCGTCTTTCGGTGGCTTTAAAAGCCTCGCGTTCTGCATGGGCATGGGTCTTGACGAGCAAAGGTCGTAAGGTTTCAGGAATAAGTGTTTGTAATTCCTGAGCCAATGCATCCATGGACTGCATGCGCAAAGGGGTTTTCAAACTGTCCAAGATAACGCCAGCATCTTCCACACCCACAGCGGCTAAATTTACCCCTTGAATGTCATGAGCAATTTGTAAGTACGTGGCAAAGCTCTTGCGATACTCTGTGGCAAAGGTTTTGGCCACCCCATGCGCCATGGCAAAATCAAAGTTAGGTACACTTTGTCCACCGTGCATTTCATTTTGGTTTGCTTGAATGGCAATACACGCCAAGGAAGCATAACTTTCAATGGAGTTGGGCTCGCGCAAATGCCCGTGCCCCGTGGAAAAACCTTTTTGAAAAAGCTTTATCAAATCAATCTGACAGCATGTTTGCGTCAGCATATAAAAATCTTTATCGTGAATATGTATATCACCGCTACTATGCGCAGCAGAAATCTCTCTAGGCAAGATATGATTATCTACAAAATATTTGGCACCCTCAGATCCATATCTGAGCATGGTGCCCATGGCTGTGTCACCATCAATATTGGCATTTTCGCGTTTAATGTCTTCTTCTTGTGCCGGAGACCACGTAAGGGTTTTGTAAATTTCCATGAGACTATCTTCGGCATGACGAATTTTAGCATGTTCATGGCGATACAAGATATACGCTTTTGCTGTTTTTGCATAGCCAAAACGAATGAGCATTTCCTCCACAACGTCTTGAATTTCTTCCACGTTATGTAAGTCTTCTGCCTTAAGCTTTTGACATACTTTTTCTGTCAAAAAAGCAAGGTCAGTGGCAGACATGAGCTCTTCATCAGAGTTGGGAGTTTCGCGGCAAGCAGCCTTATTGGCATTGCTCATGGCATGCAAAATTTTAGTAGAATCAAAATCTACACTGCTGCCATCTCGTTTTGTTATGGTTGTTAGCATTAGAACCCACGGTTAAGGTTAAAGTTTATACATTATCCACCACAAAACACCGCATCAAAAAGTATTAAAACTCAAGATGTTAATTAGAACAGTGTAATAATGTGGATTTTCTATGAAATGTCTATTTTTTACTAAAATTTTCTTGAACTGTGTTGATACATTTCAAACTGCCAAAGCCCTGCTTTCTTGTCAATATGGAAAAAGAAAATTTAATGCTAAGATACTAATAAATCTTACTAATAAACATATTCTTTCATTTCAGCATATTAAGATTTATTCTAAAAATAAAAGCTCTCTAGCGTACATACAGCGTCAGTCCCCTCCTTGCCCAATAATCAGACCTTCTTCTCCAGCGAAACACAAAACATAGTGTTTTCCTACGTTTACATATCATGAGAGCCTTGACAGATTTTTTTTTCTATGTAACTAAGTATGCTGGGAAGTTTTCCCCACGAATACTAGTACGTTTTTTCTTTAGCTCCACGTGAAGGAGCCTTTCAAATACATTAGCTTCCAAGAGAATTACTATGAATTTTCAAGACTTAGGTTTTTCAAGCTTACGCGTAAAACAGCCCATAACTATCTTTTGCACCATCATACTTATCAGCTCTCTTTCCACGTATTTTATTTTAAATACATTTAACAATAGCATTGAAGACATTAAACGTAGCTATGTGGAAACGGCCGTTGCCTCCATAGGAAGCAACGTGGGCATACAATTACGCCAAACACAACGAGACTTATCCATGACTGGTGCGCTTCCTTCCGTTTTGCGAACCATTGCCAATGTACCAGAGCCACACAAAATAGCCTCTTTTCAGATGGAAAATCAACATCTTAACGAAATGATTGAAAGCGTAAAAGACGCTTATGGATATTATGACAGTCTGTATTTAACAGGAGCCGATGGGCAATATATTATAGGTAGCAAGGGAACAAATCTCTCGGCAAACATTGGCGGAGAACCTAGTCTTGTGCAGACACAAATGCAACAGTACGGCGTCACCTTTGCCCCCATGGTCCGTAGCGAAATCACCCAAGAATACCTTCTGCCCCTCGTATTAAAAATAAACCATCAAGGCCATATAGGTGCCGTGGTGGCCTCCATACTCCTTGACCAAATCATAGATACAGCCATTTACGATGCTCCCAACGAAGAAATTGAATGCTTTGCCGCCATCATAGATCATACGGGCATAAAACTCTTACACGAAGAAAACGCCGTCTTTTTACCCGATAACTTTTCCTCATACTACCCACAGCTCTTATCCATCTCTTCAGGTAATTTTGACGCCTATAAAGGATCAGAAAAGCTTATTATTGGCTTTTACAATGTCCCCAATACAGACATGTATATCATTGGTATTATAAATGAAGATTTTAAGAATGCACAGCTCAATGAAATCCGCGACACCATGGGCTTAACTTCCATGGTCATGGCTTTTATCACCCTTCTTGCCGTATCACTTTTTGCATCACCCATCACAAGAGATATCATCCTCATCAACGACTTTGCTCGCAAAATAGCCAAAGGCGAAAGAGATTGTACCATTAATGTACAGCGCAACGATGAGCTTGGCTCCCTTGCCCGAAGCTTAGAAAGCACCATGGGGCAATTGGTGGATTTGGTCACGCGCGCTGAATCTGCCACCAAGGCCAAAAGTGACTTTTTGGCCCGCATGAGTCACGAAATACGCACCCCCATGAATGGAATCATGGGCATGACCTATCTTGCCATGCGTGCCAACCCCGATGAAAAACAGAAAAACTATTTGCAGCGTATCGACAATGCAGCTAAAAGCCTTCTGCATATCATTGACGACATTTTGGATTTCTCTAAAATCGAAGCCCAAAAAATGGACATCAATCCCGTATCGTTCCGCCTTGAATCCATATTCTCATCTCTGAGTGATTTGCTCTTGCCAAAGTGCGCTGAAAAAAGCCTCACCTTTACCTACGCCATCGATGACAGCGTGCCGGCCATTATTAAAGCAGATCCTGTACGCCTTACGCAAGTATGCACAAATCTTTGCTCCAATGCTGTAAAATTTACCACACGTGGCACTGTGCACTTACATGTTAGCTTACACGGCCACCGTGATAACAAAATGGAATTGCTCTTTAGCGTCACAGACTCGGGCATAGGCATGAGTGAAGAAGAACAAAAACATATTTTTAAATCCTTTACTCAAGCAGATGGCACCACCACGCGCCGATACGGTGGCACAGGCCTTGGCTTATCCATCTCTAAAAGCCTCGCCGAACTCATGGGAGGCTCCATAAGCGTGCAAAGCCAACGTGGTAAGGGAAGCACCTTTAGCTTTACAATTTTAGCAGAGCTTGGTGATGAAAAAGAAGTGGAAAAAAACACTGTACCAGAGTCGCACGACATGCCTGTCATCCCCCTCGATATTTTGTTGGTGGAAGATAATGAAATAAACCAAGTCATCGCCCTTGAAATTCTAAAAGACATGGGGGCAACAGTCACCCTTGCCCAGAACGGTCAAGAAGCTGTAAACACATGGGAACAGGGAAAATTTGACGTTATTCTCATGGATATTCAAATGCCCATCATGGATGGGCTCACGGCCGCAAGGCATATTCGTGCCAGTTCAGTACCAAACTCCAAAACTGTGCCCATTGTGGCCATGACAGCCCATGCCATGACTGGAGATAGAGAAAAAAGCTTAGAAAACGGCATGAATGACCATATTACAAAGCCCATATCCATACCAGAACTACGAGACACACTTCTCTTTTGGGGGTCTGCCTCTAAGCTAGGTATACAGACCACACGACCTGTTTAAGTATATGAAAAACAAAAAAAGCAAGCATCGAGCTTGCTTTTTTTATTCCTACTCTTATAACTAGATGAACTATAACACAGGAAAAACATATGCCTCATAAAACATCACTCTACATCAATATGCTTTTTATTTTCTGTGGTTGGTATCTTATATTTTCCCTTGCCCCACAGATTGTCTATGCCCAAGACAAACGATTTCCCGACATTCAACGCTTCGTGGGCTACGATGCCCAGTATCTATCTCCAAACCCCAAACTCCCAAGCTTTATGACAAAAATCCATAAAGATTGGTACCAAATGTTACAATCCTACAATCCAAAAGTGTATAATATTCCCAATACTTATATGAATAAAAAATATGCACATGCTTGGAATAGTACTTATAAAAAATTACAAAACGCACAAAAAATTGATATGCTACGCGGCATTAACGGATTCATCAATAAAGTACCCAGCAAAAGCGATAAAAATCTTTATGGAAAAGAAGAGTATTGGGCAACACCCAAAGAGTTTTTCACAAAATTCGCTGGAGATTGCGAAGATTACGCTTTTGCCAAATACTTTGCACTCAAGTACTTTCAATGGCCCGAAGAAAGCCTATGGGTACTTCTCGTTTTTGATAAAGTTCACAAAACGCCCCACGCTGTTTTAGCCGTACGCCTAGATGAGAAATTATATATTTTGGATAATTTGGCAAAGCCACAGCACAAGCTTTTAGATGAAAGTGAGTACCAAAACAAAATACTCCCTCTTTTTGCGCTCTCCTCCAAGGGAGTTTGGATTTTTAATAAAGGTGTAAAAGAGCATCTCAAAAACATCTCCGCCGCAGCTAAAGAGAAGCCCGCCACTCCTAGTAAAGCTCAAGAAAAGTGATGAGAGCGGTGGATTTTTTGGGGAGGGAGCTTTTTGTAAAAAGCTCCCTCCCCAGCCCCCTCCCTCAAAAACTTTTCATGGCCGCATAATTTAAACCATGGATGAGAATCTTGCGGCAACTGTGGGTGTACTGATTTAGTTTCATCATAAAAGGATAACTCGAATGAAAAAATCCATCTCATTATGCTTTTTTCTCACGCTACTTTTCATGACAACTCCACTTTTTGCCAATGTTTATGATAATTTAGAAAGAAATATAAAAAATGGTAATATCACTGCTGTCAAAAGAAATATTGTAGCTATTATAAAAAACGGTGGTGATATTGATAAGAATTGCTTTGGTGATTACGGTGCGCCAGCTTTAATCGTGGCCGTTGAGCACGGACACATCAAAATAGCCCAACTTCTACTTGAATCTGGTGCAGATATACATTCCAAGCATGGCCCCAATGACGCAACTGCTCTCATGGTGGCGGCCAGTGCGGACAATGCAGACATGGTACTTTTTCTCATATCACAAGGCGCAAATGTCAATGATATGGGATATAGGGGCGAAACAGCCCTCATAAATGCAAGCTTTGCAGGGAACACTAAGGTTATAAAAAGCCTGATTACCCGCGGGGCTGACGTCAATGCGCAATTACCGCCTCATGTGGCTGTAGAAGGTTACAAAACCACTGCCCTACTGGTTGCGACAGATGAAGGACATGAAGAGGCGGTTAAGCTTCTACTGGCCAACAATGCAGATATGCATAGGACATGGCATGGGCAAAGCATTTTTGAGTTGGCAAAACATAGCCGAAATACCACTCTCCATAATTTTTTGCTGGCTCATCGCAATTCTAAGCTGGATGACAAAACCCATATTCTCTCACAGTTGAGTGCGCATGGCGCGGAAAATGAAGTCGTCATCGAAAAGCGCGTCACTGGAGCATTTTCTAAACCTCACGCCCATGAAGAACTTATTATTTTACGTTTTCCCAATACTTCTGGCGCAAAGGATTCTATTACAAAAGTAGTTGCCGTTTTTGACATAAAAACCGCCACCTTACTTGCAAAGCATGAAATAATTGCTGAGCATTCTGAGCTTATAGTATTTCCCGCAAAGGATAATACAAACATCATATTGGCAACATCCTACACTACTGAGAACCATAAGAAAAACTATTCTGTAGAAGCTTTTCAAATGCACCAAAGTAAATTTATGCCTAGTGATGTTTTTGCAAAGATAGCGCATAAGTTAAATAATAAAAAAGAATACTTATATAAATATACTGACAACACTCTCGAGATTTTTCTTGTTGAGGATAAAAATAACATAAGAAAAATACAGCATTTTTTAACATGTACGTGGAACGCCAAGGACAATTCCTTTCATGATATTGCCTTAACCCAAAGCCACACGTACAGGCGTTCACTAGATTATCAACATGTATACAAAACGTGGCTCATGGAAAATAATTGGAGTACATTCCAAGAAATGCTTCAAGCTAAAGAAGACGAAGCGCTTAGCACCATAAAAAAATTGGTACCGCATTTCGCCATTGCCGATTACCAGTCGTACGAACTCATTGAAAAAGACGACACCACCAGCACAATCGCACGAATCATGCCCGTGGTTGACGAAAATACAATTACAGAGCACGGAGATTCTGTTTTAACACACTTCTATGCCATACAAACCTATGTGCTAAGCGAGAAAAATGGCTTAGAAATTCTTTCTGTTGGGGAGCCTTTGGCCATACAACAAAGCCGAGCTATTTTTTTTCCTGAATCAGACAAAAAAAGCATGGGGCTTTTCCTCTCCAATTTTAGCGAACTTGGTATGAACTCTATTTCTGTGCAAGAAATCATGGAAGCAAAGGATATGGATACCCTGTTGTCTTTTGGGATATATCATAATTATATAAATAATTTTAAAAAAAGAATTATACCATGCAAAAAATCTTGCTCCCATGGTGAAGCCAAAATACATGCTGCTTATGTGAAAGAAAGCCTGAAAAAGTATTTTGACTATGACCTTACTGAACTTTTTTCCTCTGCGCGCTTTCATTTTGATGGAACATATTATCATTTCAATACAAAAAAAGAGATCCCTGTCCTATATGTACGTGTGGAAAATGCCCTACAAATACCTGGCGGAAATATACGTATGGAAGGCGTTTTATATAACGCTGCAAAAAAAGATGAAATCCATGGCCGCATGGAAGCCATAGCCAAGCCGTATACGTGGAAGGGTAAGAAAACGTGGGCAATCGTTACTCTAGCTAGAAAAGACTAGAGGCAAATGTCTCTAGTAGCGAAAGGATAAAAAATTTTTACACCTTTCGCGTTTCTCGAGCTTGCAAACAACAACGATACAAAATCTGCTCTTTCTATTCTAATAGATGGTGGTATTTATTCCAAGCCTTCTACATTCTTGACAGAAGGGATGATCTTTACGGATTTGATTAAGTTCCTCGCAAGATATATTGGGATGATCTTTAAAATCTAACAATTCATAAGCATCTGAGTCTAAATCAACGATGCAGCACGTGGAAGGACGCCCTCTGTGGGATAAGGTTAAGTAGTTAAGCTGAGTACATGTATCTTTTGACATGAGGGGGGTTTCCGGTTGTACAAAATCCTCCCGAGCTGATAAAATTAACTCTTCTTGCGCCTGACGCAGTATATGCTCTGGCAAAGTATTTTGTATATACTGCTTAGCGTACTCAGTACAATTGAAATACGCATTTGACGTTTGGAATGAAACTCCTAAATGTTTTGCAAAGTTTTGAGCACATTTCACTTCATTTTCATTATGCTTATACCTATGAGCATATATCCGTATGACAGAAATATCATGCCGTACCCGCTTAATATTTTCTATACTTTTCTTTATATTATCAGTTACTTTTTTAAATGAAAATCCATGAGTTCTATCATAAGCCTTCTGGCTAAAACCAGGCATTGATATCCAAATACAAGTTACGTGCGCAAAGGATACTCTATCTTCTATGACCACCGACCCATTGGTGCTTATTTGGCACAGTAATTTTCTATCTTTAAGGCTAGATACAATATCATAAAACTGAGGATGCAGTAAAGGCTCACCCCAGTTAAATAGGTTAATTGTACTCATGTATTCTAAAATCAACCCTTTATCCAATAAAAAATCTATGGTGTCATTGAATACATGTAATGGAATAAATTTCTCGCCGCGGCATGCAGCACGGGAAACAGGAGGACGAAGCTTTCTATTACGCGACCCTCTTTCACACCACGGGCAAAGAGCATTGCACACATCGCTTATTTCAAAAAAAACCATAGGATAAAATGACTTGATCTTCACATTGCCCCCTTTAAGCTGGCCTACGTTTCTTTAGGCAAGAATTCATATCATGATAGGATAGAAATACCTCATTGTAAACTTTTCTTTAGTCATGGACCATTTAAAAATCTTAAAAATACCGTTTGCGTGTTCGGGTGCTTTGTTGTTAGGGAGAAGAGAACCTCCCGCCTCGCGGGAGGTTCTCTTCTCCACAAAAAAACGCTCTTATGAGTTTCATAAGAGCGTAAATTTCTGGTCGGAACGAGAGGATTCGAACCTCCGGCATCCTGGTCCCAAACCAGGCGCGCTACCAAACTGCGCCACGTTCCGACGAAAAGAGTTATAGGGGAAAGGCTAATTTATTGCAAGCAAAAAAATGACTTTTTTTCACTTAATTTTTATCTTCAAGCCAACCCTGTAAAGTATCTATGATTTTTTGTGCTTGATCGGCACTGGAGATGGTAAACTTAGATTGCATTCTATACTCTCCAGCGCTTTTTTTGTAGCGACGAATGACGTATTTATCAGGTCCATAAGTGTCAGCATCATTTTTCCATTCTTGAAAACGAAAAACAATGGTGGTCCAGGCGCCTTTGGTTAAAACAGCCTTATCAATTTCTTTAACAATGACTTGGCCATTTTCTTCATAATTCACAGTGAGTTCATCAATGGTACTGCTCATAATTTTCCTTTATATTTCCTTTCTTCGGTAAAAAGCCCCAAAAAAAGGGCAAAGCAAAAGCCCCAAAGTAATTCTGGGGCTCCATAAAAGTTTTAGCTAGAATGCGAAATCAAAGTGCCTTTGACACTTTCTGGCAATTGCTCAACGCGTATGGGCATATCAGCTGGGCCTGGGCCAAACTTACTGGCATTGATACGCGCAGAGGCGATGATTGCATTACCTATATCCGTGCCGCTTAGCTTAATACCAGAAGCATAACGAGTCCCTAAATCGTCAAGCATGAGCTCAGCCCCATTGGGGGGAGTAGGAATAGCACTTACCATAAGTTCCTCCTTATGTTACTTTGCATATAAGACTCTTTTGCCAAAAGAGCAAGCCTTACGCAAGGGGAAATTTTTCTTAAAAATTTGCATCATCTCCATCCACAGTGTGGATGATTTCACGGTATAAACGTAAAGTTTCTTGGGCATCTTCTTCACGAATTTTATGCAAGGCAAAACCAGCATGCACAATGATATAATCACCCACAGCGGCTTCTTCTGGCAAAAGCATCACGGACGTGGTTAAGTAGGTTTCACTTTCCCCCACGCGAGCCTTGGCCATGCCATTTTCTAAAAGTTCCACAATTTGCGCCGGAACTGCAAGACACATACGCCCCTCCTTATGCTACTGCACTCATGGCAGCAATTTCTTTTCGTGCAAGGTCTAAATAGGCATCAAACTTTGCTTGTACCGGCTCTGACAGGCCAATATTCCATGAATTAAAATCGTGCGGTTCCATGCCAAGCACATGGATTTGCGGCCTATTTCCGTGTAAAAGTTCCGCCATATTCAACGAATCTATAAGGTCTATATCATGTATGGACAAACGCTGTTTTTCATTGTCCACCAATTCGGCTTCTGTTAATTTATAAATGGTACCAGGCTCACCATGCGCATGCACGATGTCGAGCACCAAAACAGCATCATAGCCTTCAAACATGTAAAATATATCTTGTGTAAAGGTGCCAGCTTCTATGACGGTAACGTTTTCGCCAAGCTCTTCTTTAAGTAAAGCTTGCGCTGCAAAAACGCCCACACCATCATCGGTGAGCAACATGTTCCCAATACCCATAACTAAGAGCTTTTTCATATGTATCCTCTGTGCAAAGTGATGGCGCAATATACCAAGTAAAAGATAACATGGCAATGCGTAATGCACGCAAAGACACCTCACAGGCCTAAAAAAAACTCCGGAAAAAGTACCCACTCCTGCATAAATCACTTGCATTTTATGGCAATGACGTATATTAACTCTGTCTCGACAATGTAAAAAATATGCGTGTCCCCTAGCATGTCAAACAGATTTATTAGGTAACACAATTATATACTTTGAGAATATAAATGTTTTATGGAGGACTGTCATGAGCAGAGAATGTGATTTTTGTGGTAAAAAACCCCAATCGGGTAACTTGGTAAGCCACTCTAACATCAAGACCAAACGTCGTTTTAACCCCAACTTACAAAAAGTACGTCACCAATTTGCCAACGGCACTGTGCGCACTTTGACTGTATGCACACGTTGCATGCGTTCTGGCGCTGTGGTTAAGCCTTTGGTTCGTAAAGAAGCTTAATTACAATTTTCGCTTTAAAAAGCAAAAAGGCCTTTATCCTGCAAGGGATAAAGGCCTTTTTGTTTATGGTCAGGCTGCTGAAAAACAGCAACCTGCGCCGTCATCGCAAAAAAGTCAAAGAGCTTATGTATGCCTAATACACTTCGTACCTTGACTTTTTTCGATTCCTTGCATCTTACTATTTTTGAACAGCCTGCCCGAAGTCGATTTAGCAACTAATTACGTCGCCACGAAAAGTTTTTGGAAAAAGGAGGCCTACCCGAAGGGCGTAAGGCATTCACGTTAGTGAGTCTTCGAACTTTACAGGAATAGAGAGCAAAGCTGTGTGGGGAAGAAAAGAACCTTTTTTCAAAAAGGTTCTTTTCTTCCCCACATAAAAACTAAAACATTAAAAACACCAGATATTACATGGCATCATTTTCGTTGAGCGTGCGAATCTGATCATCAATGGCATCTTGCAATACTTGCGGCAAGCCCATGATGTCCACATTCAAGAAACCACGCACGATGGTGGAAGTGGCTTCATCCTCATCCATACCACGCGCCATGAGGTATTCAATTTCATGCTGCGCAATTTTGCCCACGGCAGCTTCGTGCGACAAATCCACGCCGTCTTGGTCAGTATCAAGCTCAGGAATGGCATGAATACGACCGCCACCAAGAATAAGCCCTTTACATTCCAAATGCCCGCGTGTGGGCGTGGCAGAAGAGGTCATGAGACCGCGGTTGATGATGGTACCGCCCGTGGTGAGGGTGCGCGCAATGATTTCACCGCGTGTGTGCGGTGCATCAAGATGCAACACATTGCCCGAGTCCACATAGGAATTTTCCGGCGCCACAATGACGGAGTTAAAGCGCGCCACACCGCCACTGCCCTGAAGGCGTATGGAAGGATTCATTTGCAAGTTGGCCACTGGCTCCAACAACACGTAGTTATTTTGGAACACGGCATCTTCACCAAGCACACCTGCTGAGCGCGGACGCACCACGGCATCTTTGCCCCAATTATGCACCATGGTAAAAGAGAGCTTACCGCCCTTTTCCACATAAAATTCCGTCATGCCTATGTGAGCTGCGTGGCTAGTGCCATGATCTGTAGCACAGCCACCAAGAATATTGAGCTCAGCGCCTTCTTCCACCACCACAATATTATGCACGCTTTGTCCTGTACCGTGGCCTTTAATAAAAAGACACGATTGCACAGGCTCAGGGATTTTTACCCCTTTACGTACACGAATAAAATAACCACCTTGCAAATTTTCATGAGCCATGCGGGTAAATTCGTCTTTATGTGGATCGAGCAAATTCCAATAGTACTGCGGCAAACCGTCGTATTTTTGCAAGGCCGTTTTAATATCTAAAATTTCCAGCCCTTCTTTGATGCTGTGACAGTGCACACCGCCATGATTCAAGTGCATGAAGGAACCACTAATTTTCTTATCATGCACGTCAATGCCGGCCAAAAGCAAACGCTGCTGATCTTCTTGAGGGAGATTTTGTAAATTTTCCATGGCCGCATGCTGTGCGCCGGAAAATTGATAAAGAGATAATTCTACATTCTTACTCATGACAAAGGTATCTCCGAAATTTTACCAAACATATCACCGGCTAGACATCGTAAACATTCTTGATAGCCGTGATTTGCAATATGATCTAATATTTCACGCGGTTTTGCTTCACAGCACAACACGCCATTATACATAACCTGACCGCGGTCTGCCACCACATAATCCAAAATATGGCCCGTATGAGTGATGATAAGACCACTGGTGGTACGCTTCATTTTGCGTTCACGCAAAGTTGCATTGCAATTTTCATGGGCAGAGCCGTCCAAAAGGGCACGGGCTGTTTTACCCACAAGTGCCATATTTTCAAGGTCCACACCAGATTCCGGTTCATCAAAAAGTACGAGATCCGGATTTTGCGCCATGAGCTGTAAAAGCTCCGAACGCTTAATTTCGCCGCCGGAAAAACCGGCATTGATATCGCGTTCCAAGAAATTTTCAAAATTCACACGCTTGGCTAATTCGGGCACATCCACATCTCTGCCGCGCGCACACAAATTCACAAGATGCCCTGTGGGCAAACCGTGAATGGTGGGAGGACGTTGAAAAGACATCCCCATACCCAAACGAGCACGCTCATACATGGGGGCATGTGTAATATCATGCCCCTTAAAAATAATTTGCCCTTGAGTCACCGTATAACGTGAAAAACCCATAAGCGTCATGAGTAAGGTGGTTTTACCCGAACCATTGGGCCCGAATAAAATAAAGGTTTCGCCGCTTTCTATGGTTAAATCAATACCACGCAGCACCGGCGTCTCCCCAATGGAGACGTGCAAATTTTTAATCTCAAGCATCGGGAACTTCTCCAAGATATTCCAATACATCATAGTGTACACTATCTAAAATATGCGTAATTTTATTCACGCATTCATCACCCACAGCATAGCCCAATAAGGAAGCCAAAAAAGCTGTGCGCTTGGCATTGACCAAGGCCTTATAGCCCTCTTCATCGGTGCTATAAGGAATAGCAGCCACGCTTTCAGAAAAATCTTTTAAGACACTTTCTTCAAGGCCTTTCAGGGCTAAAACGTCACCATCAATGGCCGCAACACCCTCTTGAAGACTGAGCATGACAGGCTTGCCACGCATGTAAGCAATGCAAACTTCCATAATCCTTCCTTTATGTCTCTAGCTATGTATGTAAAGATTTTATGAATAAGCTCAAAAATGCGTTTTGCATTTTTAGGACTTTTCCTTCCATTGTTCTTCAAGCCGTCACACCAAAATTACTGAGGTCACAGCTTTGCAATATCTAAACGAGCAACTCTTGCAAACTTAAGGCGCGATGTAAAGCTTTTTACTGGCAATAAAAATACATTGTGGTGCGCACGAACTAACTGTCTGCCAAGTCAGCGTCATCTTCCCAAGCTTCGGCCATGTCTTCATCGTCATAACCTTCATACATCTCATACAGCTCGTAGCTTTCTTCATCCACAGCCCATAAATCTTGTAGCTGATCCGCCACAGACTGTAAGGCTTGATCTTTAGCTTGCTGCAATGATTGTATCAAGCTCTGAGCGGCTTGTTCCAAGGCTTTCTCATCGCCATTATTATCCACCACCGTATGGCAAGCGGCTAATTTCTTTTCTTCAGGCCATTGCCAAGAATCCATCATGTGGCATTGCTCTTCGGTCCATTGACGCTTACTTTGCAAACGCTCAAAGCGATGTTCTTGAGTGCAAGCCACGCCCACAATATGCGCATCTTCTCTATGCTGCCAACTATTTTCTAAATAGAGAGGCATTTCTGCCGCGGCCCATGCATGGTCTTGAGCTTGGCATTGTTGCCAAAAATGATGACAACTTTCACGCACCATGCCGTGAATGGCACACTCCACTTCTTGACGTAAGAAGGCATCCTCTTGCATGGCAAGGCGCAAAGCAGTTCTGTCAAGCTCAGCATCTTTATGGGGCACAAAGCGCGCTCCAAAACGCGATGCAAAAAATTCATAACCGGCGCCGCCCACGGCGTACAATGACGCCACCACAGCATCCGCACTCCATGTGGGTATACCAGCAGAATTAAGAGCCTTCAGCAAGCTGGACTTGCCGCAACCAGGCAAACCTGTGAGCACTATTTTTTGCATGCTTTGACTGAGTTCTAAAGCGCAATTCAGCATATCTTGGGGAGGGGCCGCATAAAAATGACAATCTTCGCCGGTGATGGGATGAGTAAATTCCAATTGCCATGCGTGCAGCATATGACGCTTGGCAGGAAACACATCCTCACCACCGCGCACCAAAGGCTTGGCACCATACACAGTATCGCCCCAAAGGGGGAAGCCCAAATGGGCCATATGCACACGAATTTGATGGGTGCGCCCTGTGTAAATGGTGACCCGCACCAAGGAAAAACTTTCATCAGGCGCCGCATAAAGCACTTCCCAAGCACTATGGGCAGAGCGTCCGCCTTTATTTTCCGGAACAACGGCCATTTTCACTTTCACCATGGGATGACGGCCTATGGGCTCACGTATTTCCCCTTGAGGAGAGGGTACTCCTTGCACCAAGGCAAGATATTGCTTATGCACGCGGCGCTGCGCAAAATGTTCGCTTAACACAAGACGCGCCTCTTCGCTTAAAGCCACCACCATGAGGCCGCTGGTGTCCTTATCTAGTCTATGTACAATGCCGGGTCGCTGCCCCTCTTGCTCCAAAAGCTGAGGATAGGCATGGGCCAAACGCTGAATGAGCGTATTTTGCAAGCAGGAAGGGCAAGGATGCACCGTGAGCCCTGCAGGTTTATGGCAAATAAGAATGTGGGCGTCATCATAGAGCACATCCACATCACCCTCTTCGGGCATGATGTGCGTATCGGGAGGGGTAAGCTCAAGCTCCACCTTTTGCCCAACTTTTACTTTGGCACTGGCTGTGGTCACGGGCAAGCCATCCACGCGGCATTGTCCTTGTTGAATGGCTTTTTTTATTTTTTCACGCGAAATATCTGTGATAAATCCGCCCAAGAAAACATCCAAACGCCCTTTTTGGCCTTCCTCTACCGTGTATACATGGGAACGCATGCTCATTATAATGGTCCGGGCAAGGTGGAAAAACCACCTATACGTTGTAAAATGGTTTGATTGTCATAAAGATTAGGCAGTTCAGCCCCCGGCTCCAAGGTGGTTACCACGGCGCGGCCAATGATAAATCTATCATCGCCCATGCCCTGTTCATCCACACGAATACCCCACACATTATGGAACATGACCGGCTTGCCCTTTTCCGTACCTAAATACAAACCGATATGCCCCGGCATCCAAACCATGGACAAAAAGGGCTTGGCGTAACGACGCACGCTATCCTTTTTTTCTTCCAAGGTAAGGGACGCTAAAGGATGTGTATAAGCAGATTTGTATTGAGCACTGGAGTTACGCGGTAAATATATGCCAAAGGGCGTAAACATATCACGCAAAGAAGAAGAACAATCGCGCCATTCATTATGCCCTCCCCAGCCATAAAGCTGACCCATCATCACATTGCCCACCTTGGCAATGTTTTGCGCTGTCATGGGCATGGGCATGGGGACGGCATCCAATGCGGAGAAATATAAAGTAGTCATGGACGCCATGCCATTACGACCTCGTTTAGGGAAGTACACCTTATGGCTTTCACTGCCCTTACTCACCAAGGGGAATGCGGCACCTATATGCGCGTATCCATATGCATCCAAAGAAACTTTATCTCGTATGAGAGCCAAGAGGGGACGCTTGCTGTATTTGCGTATGAAATCAGCATCCACAAAACCCACATGCTTTGCTTGCACCCAACCGCCGGCAATGGAGTTTTCCACAAAATACCACTTTCCATCGCGGCTCTTATGACTCACATACAAAGGTAAACCAGGAGCTAACGTAGAATATTGAAAATAATCAAAGGGATTGAGCTTGGCTTGCGCAGTGGGTTTACTATACCGCGGTGCAAGGGTAGGAAGTTCACGCAAAGGTGTTTGGGTTAGCACGATGGCCGGTCTTTGCACATTGGGATAACTTTCCGTGGCACCATTGTGCTTAAGAGCTTGCCACTGCGCCTCTGTCCAAGGCTGTGTGCCCTGATAGCCACGCGCAGAACCAAAGGTATTGAGGAAAGTTTGCTTAGAGTATCCAGCCTTTTTTTGTTGCCATGCGCCAAAGAAAATACGTGCAAATTTTTGTGCTTCCTGCTTTTGCAAGGTAGAAGACAACAAAGGCGTTTTTGGCATTTTTTGCGCATAATACTGCAAATCTTGTGGTAATTTTTGAATATCTTCAATGACACCATTTTGCACTGAAGAACTATACTGAGGCTTGGGCGTCATACCGCTTTTCCCGCCACAAGCGGTTAAGAAAAGCAAGCAAACAAAAATACTGCACCAAGAAAAACAACGAATGGAAAAAAATGAGAAACAAAAGCTATTCATGAGGTCTTCTACCCTTAGGCTGGGGCAATGGTCAATGTATATTTACGCAAAAAATCCACAGGAAAATACGTCATCTTGGCTTGGCGAAGGCCATCTTCTCCCATGTCTTGTTCTCGATTCACAAGGGCACACCCTTCTCCTGCATTTTGCACAAAAAGGGTATTCATACTTTGGTACACACCGCGAAAACCGCTATGCCCCTTTTCAAAATGCACCCCAAGAACGCCGCCAGACAAAACTTCTCCCACGCTAAAAGCCACCATGGTGTTATCCACATATAAGGCACCCCCCACAAGAAATGGAAAGTCTTGCCAATGGGAAAGCACTCTATTTATGGCTGTATTTTCAGCTAATAACGATGCAGAATTATTACATTCATGCCATTTGCACCATTCATCTTGCAAAGAAAGCACATCTTCAATGACACCATCATGCAAAGGACGATAGTCAGGCTCACCATATATTTTCTTAAATCCATTTACATGGTTACGCTTTTTTTGATACTTATTACCCGGCAATTTTGCCAGTAATTCTCTATCGTATAAATATTCAAATTGATCTCGGGTTTCTTCCAGCGTCACACGTCCTGGCAAGGCTGTTTCCAGCATGTGCGCCAAGGTTTCCGGCACGCGCACCATGCGCGCCCCTTGGTGAAGGCAAGTTTCTTCTGCCCAATTCACTTCTGCCCATGGGCCCACGGGAGCCCATACAAGGGGTAAACCTTCATCTTGCACTGCGGTCGGTTTTAACCAGCACAGTTTTTCACTAAAATGCCAATGTAGTTGCGTATATTCTTGCCAACCCCAAAGATTCACAAAGGTATAATCCATGGCCTGCACTGGGCATTGTTGCCAAAAGGCATCATAACGCCCTTGAGAGGCTAAATCTAAGGGTAAAAATTCCACTTGCATATCTATCTCTTCTTCTGTGTTTTTTGTTGTTGCATGGCATGGTCTTTCCAAGGCGCATAAAAGAGCACACCCAGCATAACCAGCGATTGTACCACTTGTGAGGCAAGCATGCCCACAAAGATTCCCGACGCACTTTGCCATACAAAATGCCCTAAAATCCAAGCCACCGGCAAACGGACCAGCCAAAAGGAAGAACCATACACCATAAGATTATAGCGCGTGGCTCCTGCCCCCACCATGACACCGCCCAAAATCATACTCATGAGGGTAAATGGTGTGGAGAAAAAGTTAATATATAAGTATTGCTCGGCTATACTTTGTGTGAGCTCATTATCCGTCAAAAAGTCAGCCATATTGGGAATAAAGGACCAAAGGCTTAAGGCCACAAGACTCATGCAGGCAGCACCTGCTCCCATTATGGTTAAGGCCACACGCTGAGCTTGCTCCGGCTTCTTAGCTCCAAGGCTATTACCCACCATGACTGAAGCCGTAGTACTAAAGCCCATGCCTGGCAAAAAGAGTAATGCCTCCAAACGCATACCCGACGTAAGCCCCGCCAAGGCATGTACACTGTCATGTGGTAAGGATGCCGTCACCGCAAAAAGCACCACATAGCCCGATTGCCACACCAATTGTGAAGCCGCCGCAGGCAAAGCCACTTTAAGCAAATAGGGCGTGGCAGCGCGTATCCACTTGACCGGCGGAAAAGCACTCAAATCAAAATAGCCGCTATGCACCAAGAGCAAAATATTGGCTAAGGCCCCCAAACCTGTACACACGTAGGTGGTCCAAGCAATACCCACATAGCCATAGGCAGGTAAGCCAAAGTAACCAAGGCCAAAGCCCAAATTACCCACAAGGTTGGCCACAGCCATGAAAAAGGCCACAAATACCGGTGGTAACACCTGCCTAGTGGCGCGAAAGAGCGTGGTGGTGGTGGAAAAAAGATAGCCCAAAGGCAACGTTAATAAAGTAATGGTCCAATATTCCAAAGCCACGGGCAAAATACTTTCTGGCGTTTGCACAAAGGAGAAAAAGACATGGCGTCCTGCATAGGCCAGCAAAGCCAAGAGCACACCAAAGGATACCGAGGCCATGATCACCAGATTCACATAGCGCACTGCCCTTTTTAGCAGTCCTGCACCAATGGCTTGACTTATGGAAGCCGTGGCTCCGCCCCCCAAGGCCATGGCAAGGATTTGCAAAAACATATTGCCCTGTGTCACCACGCCAAAAGCAGCTTGTATATCATTGCCAAGCTTGCCCGCTGTCCACACATCGCACAGCCCAAGACAAAAGAAAAAGCACATGACCATAATCTGCGGCCATGTGAGCTGCCACATGGCTGATAAGGAAAAACTTAATTCCTTCTTTTGAGGTACTGCCATGGGCACTCCTGTAGGGGCTGGAAAAATAATTACACTTTTTTATTTACAGTAACCGATACTAAAAAGACGAAAGCAAAAAAAAGCTAGTCCCAAAAAGCCCTGCTGGCAAGGGAGGCACGAAAATAAATTCCGTATGCAAGTTTTTATTTTTAGGTATTACTTTATTTTTTGTGGGGAAGGAGGGGCTTTTGCTAGCACCAAAAAGTCCCCTCCTTCCCCCACACCCCCATCCTCCCCAAAACGCGCTTTTTATAGTATATCCGCCCTTCAGCAAATATTTTTCGTACAAAAATGTACCTTAACGCAATAAAAAGTTTTTGGAAAAGGCAGGGGGTCTGGGGGAGGGAAAGAACCTTTTCTCAAAAAGGTTTTTCCTTCCCCCAGAAAAAATGAACGTATAAAAACTAAGTTTTTTGGAGATATATATGGCTAAAAAAGTTCTTGTTATTGGCGGTGTGGCTTTGGGGCCCAAGGCGGCTTGTCGTTGTAAGCGTTTAGACCCTGAGGCTGAGGTGACGCTTATAGATGAAAATGTATTCATTTCGTATGGTGGCTGTGGCATTCCTTTTTATTTGTCGGGCGAAATTAATAATTTAGATGATTTGCGCTCCACCACCTATCGTACTGTGCGTGATGCCAAATTTTTTGAAGAAATTAAGGGCGTTAAGGTGCGCACGCAAACGCGCGCTTTGCGTATAGATAGAGAGGCACAAAGCGTTCTGGTGCAAGATGTGCTAAGTGGCAAGGAAGAGCAGCTCAGCTATGATAGCCTTGTGCTTGCTACAGGTGCTTCGGCGCGTATATTGCCTGTGCCTGGGGCAGATCTTGGGAATGTTTTTGCTGTGACGCGTTTAGAAGCGGCAGAGGCCATTCGTAAGGGCTGTGAGAAGGGAGAAATTAGCCAAGCTGTGGTCATAGGCGGTGGCTTTATAGGCCTTGAGTGTGCCGTGTCCCTTGCTGAAATGTGGGGCGTGGAAACCAGCATTGTGGAAATGGCGGAGCATGTATTACCTGCGGCGGTATCGCCCACCTTGGCCCTTATGGCAGAGAAAGATTGCCGCGATAATGGCGTCACCGTGTACGGTGGCGAAGTGGTAGAGCGCCTTGAAGGGGAAAACGGCAAGGTGAGCCGCGTCATAACCAATAAGCGCACCTTAGAGGCACAAGTGGTTATTATGGCGGCAGGCTTTGTGCCCAATGGACAGCTAGCCAGCGACGCAGGGCTGGAAGTGACAGATTTTGGCGCCGTGGTGGTTAATGAAAAAATGCAAACCACCGACCCTCATATTTATGCTGGTGGTGATTGCGTTTCTGTGCGTAATCTTATTACAGGCAAGATGGGCTATATTCCTCTGGGCTCCATGGCTAACAGGCAAGGGCGCGTTATTGGTACCAATGTGGGCGGCGGCGAAGCCTACTTTAAGGGCTATGTGGGCTCTTGGGGCGTGAAACTTTTTGGTCTTAGCTTTTGCGGTGCTGGGCTTACGGTGGCTCAAGCGCAAAAGGAAGGCTTTGACGCTCTTTCGGTAAGCGTCGAACAATTGGATAGAGCGCATTTTTACCCCGAAAAGCATATGATGAGTCTGGAGCTGGTGGTAGATAAAGCTACGCGCCGTGTTCTGGGTATTCAAGGGGCCTGCGAGGCGGCAGATGCGCTCAAAGCTCGTATCGATGCTGTGGCGGCGGCTTTGCAAATGGGCCAGCCCACGGTGGATGATATTTCTAACTTAGAAATTCTCTATACGCCGCCTATGGCTTCCGCCATGGATGTGGTGAATACCGTGGCTAATGTGACCGACAATGCCTTGGCAGGACGCTTTGAACCTTTAAGCCCACAAGATTTTGCTACATTATGGCAAGAGCGCGAGCAAAATGGTATTTTCTTTATAGATGCCAGACCCCATGCCGCCAGTGCTGCCATTGAGCAAGTGCATGCGGATTGGCATGGCATTCCCTTGGAGGAAGCTCAGGCGCGCATGCAGGAAATACCTAAAGATGCCCCTGTGGTGCTTATTTGTAATACTGGCTTACGCGCCTATGATGTGGCTTTGCAATTGAAGAAAGAAGGTTATGGCACCATACGTAATAGTATGGGCGGTATGCAGGCGGCAAGTAAACAAGGTTTTTCGCCTGTATAGT
>CAYJLO010000043.1:0-25481 GCA_964370835.1 uncultured Desulfovibrionaceae bacterium | reverse complement strand
AGTGAGCGTGCCTTTCTTAAAAATGAGTGGAAACACGTTTTTAAGCATCGACTAAATAAGCATTTTGTGTCGTTCATGCGGTGAGCGCATGCCCTGATATGGTAGGGCTGTGTTTTTCCCATAAATCCCACTAAAATCCTGTTGCACCTTTTACATTATATGGCTATAGTACTGCACTTGTTTGTGGGCTTAGCCCCTATAAAATAGAAATACGCTTTATTTGGAGGCATTCGTATGTTTTTTGTTTCTGTAGCTCATGCCATGGGCGCTCCTGCTGCCGGCGGACCTGCCAGCGGTGGTGATATGTTAATGCAATTTGTACCCCTCATTCTTATGTTGGGTATTTTCTGGTTCTTACTCATTCGTCCGCAAAAAAAGCGCGCTCAAGAGCATAAGACCATGTTAGAAAATTTAAAGCGCGGTGACTATGTAATCACTTCCGGTGGTTTACTTGGCCGTATTTTAGAAATTGATGCTGATTCTGTTCTTCTTGAGTGCGGCGAATCTAAGCTTCGCATGACTCGCGGTGCCATTGGCGGCTTACATACCCCCAGCGGTAAAGAGCAAGCCCCCAAAGAAGAAAAGAAAGGCTGATGCATCTAATTTTCTTGGGTTCCAAGAAATAGATTTCAGATCTCATTCCAATGCGCCGAGCGTTAGCTTGGCGCATTGCGCGTATATATTGCATAAATTTTTTTCGGAAGGTGACTCATGTCCTTGTCTCGTTGGCGTATTATCATAGCAGCACTGGTTTTTGCAGTGAGTATTGCCTATGTGTTACCAAGTATTCCTTGGGTTCAAAATTCTTTTCTATCTAGTATGTTGCCCGCATCTAAAATCAACTTAGGTCTTGATTTAAAAGGTGGTATTCACCTTACCCTTGAGGTGGAAGTGGCTAAAGCCGTGAGCAACTCTTTGGCTCAAGTGGGGCAAGATGTGCGTGCCGATGCACAAGATGCCGGCGTGGCTGTATTGCGTCCGCGCATGATAAATGCCACCACTCTGGAATTTATTTTACTCAAAAGCAGTGAACAACAAAAATTGGAAGAGCTTTTAAAAGAGCGCTATTCCAATATTCAAATACAAGGCACAACAACTCTTGAGAGCGGGCAATTGCAATATGCTGTGCAATACACCGATGTTGCCGCCAAGCACATTGCCGACATGGCTCAAGATCAAGCCTTGCGCACCATTCGCAATCGTATTGACCAATTTGGCGTGGCTGAGCCCGATATTCGTAAGCAAGCCGATTATCGCATCCAAATTCAATTGCCGGGCATTTCTGACCCACGCCGTGCTGTGGAGCTCATCAAGCAGACAGCTCTTTTGGAATTCCACATTGTGCGTGATGATATCAATCCTTCCAGTGCAGTGCTTCCCGGCGACGTGACCGCCTTACCCCTCATGGATGCGCCCGTTTCTGAAAGCGGTGCCATACCCATGCTTGTGGTGGATAAAGACCCCGTGCTCACCGGTGAAGATGTGGTGGATGCACGCCCAGGCTTTGACCAAATGAACGAAGCCTATGTGTCATTGAATTTCAACAATCGCGGTGCTTCCATATTTGAGCGCATCACCGGCGAAAATGTGGGCCGCCGCATGGCCATTGTGCTGGATGGTAAAATTTACTCCGCACCTAATATCAACGAGCGCATCCCCGGTGGACGCGCCAGTATTTCTGGTTCTTTTTCCACTGCCGAGGCGCAAGACTTAGCCCTTGTGTTGCGCGCAGGCTCCTTGCCAGCCCCTGTGGTTGTGCTTGAAGAACGCACCGTTGGTCCTTCTTTGGGACAAGAATCCATCGATAGTGGCATGCTTGCCGCCGCTGTGGGCGCCGCCGCTGTGGTTATCTTCATGGCCATTTATTATGGTATGAGCGGTGTCATTGCCGACGTCATGTTGCTTTTCACCTTAACCATGCTTTTTGCCGGCCTTGCGGCCTTTGGTGCCACCTTAACCTTACCGGGCATTGCCGGTGTGGTACTCACCATCGGTATGGCTGTGGATGCCAACGTACTCATATTTGAGCGCATACGCGAAGAATTACGCCGCGGCCTCACGCCTTTAGCCGCTGTGAAAGCCGGTTTTGACCGTGCGTCTTTGTCCATCATCGACTCCAACCTTACCACCATCATTGCCACGGTGGTATTGTACCAATTTGGTACCGGCCCCGTACGCGGTTTTGCCGTCACTTTGTCCCTTGGTATTGTGGCTTCCATGTTCACGGCGGTTTTTGTATCGCGCGGTATTTTTGAATTATGGGCGCAAAAAGCCGGCTCTAAGGGCCTGAGTATATAAAGGAGAGCGTCATGGGTTTTGCATTTATTAAAGATACTACCAATATAGATTTTGTGGGTAAGCGTAAAATCGCTTACGGCATCTCTGTTTTACTTGTTCTCATAGGCATCATGCATCTGCTTTTTGCCGGCGGCCCCAAGCTTGGCATTGACTTTGCCGGCGGTGTGGTGGCTCAAGTGAAATTTGCCGAGGCGGTGGAAGATGATGTTTTGAAAGCTTCCTTGGATATTCCAGAGCTTCCAGGCATTTCCATTCAGCGCTTTAATACCGATGGCACCGAATATTTACTGCGCTTTTCCACCTTGGATGCCAATGCCGTGGAGCTTCGTGACAATGTGGAAAAAGCTTTAACCAAAGCTTTTCCAGAAATTGAAGCTAGCATTGAACGTCTTGAGCAAGTGGGTCCCAAGGTGGGGGCAGACCTCACCAATAAAGCCTTAGAAGCCATGTACTATGCTGTGCTTCTCATTGCTGTGTACATTTCCGGTCGCTTTGAGCAACGCTGGATGGTGGCGGCCTTCATGGCGGCGGCCCTTTGGGGTAGCATGTATGCCATGGGCTTCACCGGCCTTGGTATGGGCTATTTGGTTTTGGTGGCTCTTGGACTCACCATTGCCATTTGCTGGAAATTACGGCTTAACTTTGCCCTAGGGGCCATAGTGGGGCTTTTGCACGACGTGTTCATCACCGTGGCCATATTAAGTCTTTTCGATGCCGAGTTAGACTTAAATATTGTGGCGGCCTTACTTACCCTCATCGGTTATTCCTTAAACGATACCATCATCGTCTATGACCGCGTGCGCGAAAATCTCTTGAAGATGCGCGAGGATAAGTTGGAAGACGTGATTAATAAAAGTGTTAACCAAACCTTGTCACGTACCGTATTAACTTCCGGTACCACCATGGCTGCGGCCTTGGCACTGTATGTGCTTGGCGGTGGTATTATTCATGATTTTGCCTTCACCGTCATCATTGGTGTGGTTGTGGGTACCTTCTCTTCTGTGTATGTATCTTCTGCCATTCTCATGGCTTTAGGCACCACCGAAGACTATATTCGTGAAGAGAAAGAAGAAGAATTCGAAAAGCCCGGCGAGCACGGTGTTGTTTAGTTGGGGAGGGGGTCTTTTTTTAGGAAAAAAAAGACCCCCTCCCCAAACCCCACCCCTCAAAAAAACCAATGGCGGATAGAATTTTTCCTCCGTATCTCTTACGGGGCCGCATGATGGGTCGAGGGGAAGGGAGCTGAGAGCTGTTTTTGTTGCAAGAAACGTGTTCTTGGTTTTGAAATGAAAGTGCTATTGATATAGATTGGGAGCCATAACTCTGTTTGGTCAGGGAAAAAGTGGCTCCCTCTTTTTTTGTCACCCATTGACGAGAAATTTTCTGGTGTTATTTTTCTAGAGATTGAAGCAAAATACGGCTTCATGCGCTTTGTGGAGGATTGTGATGAGCGTTTCGTATAAAGATTATTATCAAATTTTAGGGGTGGACCGTAAGGCCAGTAAGGATGAAATTGCCAAAGCTTTTAAAAAGTTGGCCCGCACCTATCACCCCGACTTAAACCCAGGAGATACCAAGGCCGAAGAAAAGTTTAAAGAGCTTAACGAAGCCTATGAGGTTCTCAAAGACCCAGAAAAGCGTAAAATGTATGATCAATTGGGTCATAATTGGCAGCATGGTCAGCAGTTCAATGCCGGCGGTTTTGGTGGCGGCGGCTTTGGCGGCGGCGGTGGCGATTTCTCCGACTTTTTTGAAAGCATTTTTGGACAAGGCGCGCGCGGCGGTGGTTTTGGGGGCTATGGTGGCCAGGGTAATTTCGGTGGCGGCTTTGGTGCCGACCCCTTTGGCTCTTTCTCACGTCGTCCCACCAAGGGGAAAGATATTCAAGCTGAAATTGTCATTACCCTTGAGGACGCTCTCAAAGGTAATAGACGCAATGTGACGCTCAATACCTCACAAGGTAAGCGTGAGCTTGAAGTGAATATTCCCGCCGGTTCCAAAGAAGGTTCCAAGCTTCGTCTAACAGGGCAAGGAGAACCCAGCCCCCATGGTGGAAGTGCAGGGGATTTATTCTTGCGCTTAAAGTTCATGCAGCATGCGCTTTTCAGTGTGGACGCGTTGGATATTTCCTATGATTTACTTTTAACCCCTTGGGAAGCGGTATTGGGCGTAAAAGCGCGCATTCCCACCCTTGAGGGCGAAATTGAAATGAATATTCCTGCTGGAACTTCCTCGGGAAGACGTTTCCGCTTGCGCGGTCGCGGCCTTGGCAAAGAAGGTGCTCGCGGAGATCAAATGATACGCGCCATGATTAAAGTGCCGGAGAGTTTAACCGACGAAGAAAAAGCCCTGTTTGAGCAATTGGCAGAAATATCTGCTTTTAAAGTTCGTGACGAAGAAGAAGGGTAAAGTGTTTTTTTATGGGGGAGGGAAAAACCTTTTCCAAGCGGAAAAAGTTTTTTCCCTCCCCCATACCCCCACCCTTTTCCAAAAGCCTCTTTATTGTGACCAGTTAATTGGGGAGCCTAGCGCAATTTCAGTGAGTACGTAAAATACATGCGCGGTACTAATGCTTGCATAAAGAAAGAGCCTTATTGCATTAAAAATTTTTGGAAGTGGGGGGGCTGGGGGGAGAGAACCTTTTGTAAAAGGTTTCTTCCCCCAGAAATCCCATAAAAGTAAGAACTAAGTCAAATCAAAACTAAATATAAATATATACTTCAGGAGATTACTATGGATATCAGTAAATTTACCGAAAAAGCCCGTGGAGCCATCACGGAAGCTCAAAGCCTTGCTGCTGGCTTTCAGCATCAAGAGAGTGACGTGGAGCACTTTGCCTTGGCCTTGGTGACACAGGAAAAGGGCATAGTACCGCGTATTTTAGAACATATGGGCATACAAGTGCGCGCTTTGGAAGTGGCCTTGCAAAATTTGCTCTCCAAGCGTCCCAGCGTGAGCGGCGGTGCCACTCAGGGCATGGACGTCAATAAAATAGTGATAACACAACGCCTTGCCAAGGCTTTGTCTGAGGCTGAGTCCGAAGCCAAGCGCATGAAAGATGATTACGTGAGCGTGGACCATCTGTTTGCAGCATTGGCAGACTTGCCCACGTCCAGTCCTTTGGGCATGTTGTGGAAAGAATATAATATTACCAAGGCGCGCTTTGTCATGGCCATGGAGGAATTACGTGGCGGCGCAAGGGTGACCAGTGCCAATCCAGAGGATACCTTCGAAGCTTTGTCGAAATATGGTAGGGATTTGGTGGAAGCTGCACGTCAGGGTAAAATGGATCCTGTCATTGGTCGCGAAGAAGAAATTCGCCGCGTGGTGCGTATTTTATCGCGCCGTACCAAGAATAATCCCGTGCTCATAGGCGAAGCTGGTGTGGGTAAAACGGCCATTGTGGAAGGCTTGGCTTTTCGCATAGTCAATGGCGATGTGCCCGAGAGCTTGAAGGGAAAAGCTTTGTATGCCTTGGACATGGGCGCCTTGATTGCCGGGGCCAAGTATCGCGGTGAGTTTGAAGAACGTCTTAAGGCTGTGCTCAATGAAGTGGAACAATCTGAAGGGCAAATTATTCTCTTTATCGATGAATTACATACCATTGTGGGTGCAGGAAAAGGCGATGGTGCCATGGACGCCGGTAATTTGCTTAAGCCCATGTTGGCTCGAGGCGAGTTGCATTGCGTGGGTGCAACCACGGTGGATGAGTACCGTAAATATATAGAAAAAGATCCGGCCTTGGAGCGTCGTTTTCAGCCTGTCATGGTGGAAGAGCCCACGGTGGAAGATACCATATCCATTTTGCGCGGCTTGAAGGAGCGTTTTGAGGTGCACCATGGTGTGCGCATTAGTGATTCTGCCATTGTGGAATCTGTAACGCTTTCACATCGTTATATTACAGATAGACAGCTTCCGGATAAAGCCATTGATCTTGTGGATGAAGCCGCCGCCATGATTCGCACAGAAATTGATTCCTTGCCGGAGGAATTGGACGCGGTGAATCGTAAGGTCATGCAGCTGGAAATTGAGCGCGAGGCCTTGCGCCGTGAAACCGATGCTGCGGCTCAAGATCGCTTGCAAAAGTTGGAAGGCGAATTGGCGGACTTGCGCGTGCATCAGGGGATTTTGCGCGGACAATGGGAAATGGAGAAAGGCTCCATTGATGGGGTGCGCGATATTAAGGAACGCATTGAGCAAACGCGCTTGGCCATAGAGCAAGCAGAGCGCGCCTATGATCTTAATCGCGCGGCGGAGTTAAAGTATTCCACTTTGCATGAGCTGGAAAAACAATTGGCGGCGGCAGAAAGCGGTTCCGAAGGTAAACAACGCTTGCTAAAGCAGGAAGTTCGTCCTGAAGATATTGCCACCATTGTGGGGCATTGGACGGGTATTCCCACGGCACGATTGCTGGAATCTGAGCGCGAAAAGCTTTTGCGCCTTGGCGAAGAGCTGCATCAGCGTGTGGTTGGTCAAGAAGAAGCAGTGAAGGCCGTGGCCGATGCGGTGTTGCGTGCTCGTGCAGGCCTTTCTGACCCCATGCGTCCCACAGGTTCTTTCCTCTTTTTGGGGCCCACGGGCGTGGGTAAGACTGAGCTGTCCAAGGCTTTGGCCGAGGCGCTTTTTGATACGGAAGACAATATGGTGCGCCTTGACATGAGCGAATACATGGAAAAACATTCCGTTTCGCGTCTCATTGGGGCCCCTCCGGGATATGTGGGCTATGACGAGGGCGGTCAATTGACGGGTGCCGTGCGCCGTAAGCCATATTCTGTGGTTTTGTTTGATGAAATAGAAAAAGCTCACCCCGATGTATTTAATTCTTTATTGCAATTGCTGGATGATGGGCGTTTAACCGACAGCCAAGGGCGCACGGTGGATTTTCGCAATTGTATTGTGATTATGACCTCAAATATTGGCTCCATGCACATGCTGGAAGGCATTGATGAACAAGGCGTACTTTCTGAGCAAGCTCGCGGGTTTGTGATGGAGGATTTGCGCCAGCACTTTAGGCCGGAATTTCTCAATAGAGTGGATGAAACGGTGCTCTTTACGCCGCTGAGTTTGGCACAAATAGCCAGTATTGTAGATTTGCTTTTAGAACGCTTGCGTACAAGGCTGGAAGAGCGTAAGATACAGCTTACCTTGACGGAAAAGGCACGCGACTTTGTGGCTGAAGCAGGCTATGATCCTGTATATGGTGCCCGTCCTTTGAGAAGGTATTTACAGCAACATTTGGAGACCCCCTTGGCGCGTAAGCTCATTGCAGGAGATATTTTGGAAGGGCAGAGCGTTACGGTGGATGTGCAGGATGAAGCACTTATTTTTATATAATATCCTACAAAGGTAGAAACTATGGCAAATGCGGCATTGATTTTGGCGGCAGGTAAGGGCACACGCATGAATTCGGAAAAACCGAAAGTGTTACATAACCTTTTGGCAGAACCTATGCTTGCGCACGTGCTTCGAGCATTGCGCCCTTTGTTCAAAGAAAGTATTTGGACTGTCGTTGGGCATAAGGCAGATCAAATTCGTGCTGCATTTGCTCATGAAAAACTTTCTTTTATCATGCAAGCGGAGCAAAAAGGCACAGGCCATGCTTTGCTTACGGCCATGCCCACCTTGGTGGAAAAGAAAATATCCTATGTTTTGGTGGTCAATGGCGATACGCCTTTGCTCAATACAGATACGGTACGCTTTTTTATGAATCAGGCTTTAGATCCCATTCATAAAAATGAAATTGCCACCACAGAAGTGGCTTTTGCCAGTATTTTTGTGCCCCATGCCAACTCTTACGGGCGTGTGGTACGCCTTGGTGAAGTGGGTAGTGTTGTGGGCGAAGAAAGCGGCGATGTGCTCGCCATTGTGGAAGCTAAAGATTATGATGAAGAAATGTATGGCTTTCCCACAGGTGAAGTGAATGCAGGCCTCTATATGCTCTATGTGCCCACCTTGGTAAAACTCATACCCATGATTACCAATAAAAATAAAAGTAATGAGTTTTATATCACAGACTTAGTGAAGCTGGCTGTAAAACACGGACATAGTGTGCGTGGTATTTTATGCGGTAGCACCACTGAAGATAGTGCCAGTCTTATGGGTGTAAATAATCCCATAGAGCTCATCGAAGCAGAAATGCACATGACACAGCGTCACGTGGCAAAGGCCTTGTCGCAAGGTGTTATGATTCACTCTCCGCAAAGCGTGGTGCTTGGCGCAGCGGTTCAGGTGGAGCCAGGTGCAGAAATTTTTGGGCCTTGCGAAATTTATGGAAAAAGCATCATATCCAAGGGCGCAGTGGTGCAGTCGCATTGCGTGTTGCGAGATGCCTTCCTTGATGAGGGAGCGCAAGTGCATAATTTTAGTCATATTCAGCAAGCTCGCGTGGGTAAAAATGCCAGCGTGGGCCCCTTTGGGCGTTTGCGCCCGGGGGCTGTTTTGGAAGAAGGTGCCAAGATAGGCAACTTTGTGGAAATGAAAAATGCCACATTGGGCAAGGGAGCCAAGGCAAGCCATTTGAGTTATATTGGCGATGCTGAGGTGGGTGAGGAGGCCAACATTGGCGCGGGCACCATTACTTGCAATTATGATGGTAAGAATAAGTTTACAACCAAGATAGGTAAGAGTGCCTTCATTGGGAGTAATACGGCCTTAGTAGCCCCTGTAACAGTGGGTGATGGGGCGCTTGTTGGGGCAGGCTCAGTGATTACCAAGGATGTACCGCAAGGACAGCTTGGCATAAGTCGCTCGCCGCAAAAATTATTGCCAAGAAAGTAATGATTTTTTGTGTTAATAATGTGTTAATATATAAAGGCTAAATGTGGTTTGGGGCATTAATTGTAAAAAGATTGGCATATGCTCCTTGCCAATGTGCCAAGGAAATGTTATTTTTAAGTTATGGAAATACTCAATTTACTAGAAGAACGCGTATCCCTCCTTATTCAAGAATTAGAAAGGGCTCGTGAAGAGAACATAAAAATTCTCGCAGAAAGTGGTGAACAAGTGGCACAGCTACAAGAAGAACTACAATCCATGAGAACAGAGAATCATTCATTGAAAACCTTGCTCGCGCAAGAAAAACAAGTGAAGGATGCCATGCTGCAGCGAGTGGATTCTATGCTGGAGCGCTTGACTACTGTAGATGTGTAGTATTTAGAGAACACCATGCAAGATTATAAGCTTACCTTATTAGGGCTAGAAGTCGCTTTTAGGGCAGATGTTGAGCCTGAGCGAATAGAAAAAGCTAGATTGCTGGTGGAAGAACGATTTGAAAAATTGAGGCTTCATGGTGGACGAACAAGTAAGGAAGTTTTGCTTACTTTCGTTGTACTGGGGCTTGCAAACGACTTATTACAAGCACAGGATGAACTGGGCGGAACGCAAAACCGTATAGACTCCATGCTTGCAAAAATAGAAGAATTATTTTGATGTGTGTAATTAATCCCTGGAGGGTTTGTGATTGTTGAGCCGTTGCTGACCTTACAAGCTTAAAATTGGGTGCTAAAATTTTGGTTGTGAGCATGCCGTCTTTTCGGAAGCCTAATGCCAAGGTTGCGGTGCCCCCCCTGAGAAATCAGGTTCTGCAATGAGTTCTCCACACGGCATTTCGGGGATTAAGCATCTTCTATCGGGTGGTAACCCTCCTTCGTCGTTGTGCAAACTGCGCTAATGCAGGGTGCAAACAGTACCATGTGGGCTTTGCTCATGTGGTTTTGTTGTATCATGTCTTATCTATCCCCCTACATATGTCCACAAGGATGTTTTTTGTCGCTACGAAATGGCGCACAAGGCTTGTATCCTTGTGTTTCATTTCGGTGTTTATCGGGTTATGGCCTGTTTTTATAGGAGGATAAGGGAAATGGATACAATGACATGGGGTGTTGCGGCTGTGGTGGCCGCCATTTGCCTTGGCATTGGAATGTTTGTGCAACGAACACTCACTGCCAAGCGCCTTGGCGATGCGGATATGCTAGCTAAGCGCATAGTGGATGAGGCTCGTAAAGAAGCACAAGCACAAAAAAAAGAAATGTTGCTGCAAGGGCAAGATGATCTTTTTCAGCAAAAGCGTGAAATGGAAGTGGACTTTAAAGATCGCGAGCGCGAACTTAAAGCCCGTGAACGCAAAATGGATGAAATGAGCGGGCGTTTGGAAGAAAAGCTAGAATTAGCCACCACACGCGAACGCGATATTTTAGGTGTTGAAAAAGACCTAGCCAGAAAAGAACGCGCCTTGGCTGAAACAGAAGAGTTTTTACAAATTCAGATAGATAGGCAAGAAAAAAGCTTGCAAGAGATATCCGGTTTAACGGCAGAAGAAGCCAAAGCTCGTCTTTTTGAAGAGGTAGAGTCTCGCACAAGGCACGAAGCTGCGCGTATGATACGTCTCATTGAAACCGAAGCTAAGGAAACAGCGGATCGTAAGGCAAAAGAAGTCTTGTGTAATGCCATTCAGCGTTATGCCGGTGATTTTGTTTGTGAGCAAACTGTCACAGCGGTGACTTTGCCCAGCGAAGATATGAAAGGACGCATTATCGGCCGTGAAGGGCGCAATATTCGTGCTTTGGAAGCCGCCACTGGTGTGGATCTCATCATTGATGATACGCCGGAAACGGTGATTTTATCGGCGTACAGTCCTTTACGTCGTCAAATTGCCCGCATGGCCCTTGAGCGACTCATTCAAGACGGCCGTATTCATCCGGCACGCATTGAAGATATAGTGCAAAAATGTGAGCAAGAGCTGGATGCGCAAGTACGCGAAGCCGGCGAGCAAGCTACTTTTGATGCCGGCGTGCACGGTATTCACCCTGAAATTGTGCGTTTACTTGGTCAGTTGAAGTACCGTACTTCGTTTACGCAAAATGTATTGCGCCACTCTTTAGAAGTATCTGCCTTGTGTGGCATGATGGCCGCAGAGCTTGGCATGGATATTAAGAAAGCCAAGCGTGCAGGATTATTGCATGATATTGGTAAAGCTGTGGACCATGAAGTGGAAGGTTCGCACGCACTCATCGGTGCTGATATCGCTAAAAAGTATAATGAATCTAAAGACATCATTCATGCCATTGGCGCGCACCACGAGGACATTCGTCCTTCCACAGCCTTGGCTGTATTGGTGCAAGCGGCGGATTCCTTATCAGGGGCACGCCCAGGCGCGCGTAAAGAGCTTTTAGAAAATTACGTGAAGCGTTTGGAAGACTTGGAAGGCATTGCCACATCTTTCGATGGCGTAGCCAAGGCTTATGCCATTCAAGCAGGGCGTGAAATCCGTGTCATGGTGAATTCAGAGAATGTGGACGACGATACAACCTATGTATTGTGTAAAGATATAGCTGAAAAGATTGAAAAAAATATGACATATCCCGGTCAAATCCGTGTTACTGTCATTCGTGAGCGTCGCGCAGTGGGCTTTGCCAAATAAGGTTTATTGCAACAATGCCTTACACATGGTTTTGTGGAGGAGAGAAGAGCTTTTGCCAGCGCAAAAAAAGTTTTTCTCTCCTTTTAATTTATAAATTTTAACAAATGCGCTGTGTTGTGGTGGCGATGCATTGTTTTTTTATGGCAAAATTTGTGAACGCAAAGGCTAGGTTCATGGGCTTTGGCGCTATGCTGGTACTGGTGAATTTGTTGGGTGTCGCCACAAATGCATATGCAGTGGCTAAAATATACGGTGCTTTAGATATTATGAACCCCATCATGCATAATATTTGTGCCTTAACTTTTGATGATGGGCCGCATCCGCGCACAGAAAAAGTCTTACGTGCGCTCCAAGAAGAAAATGTAAAAGCCACTTTTTTCGTATTGGGTTCGCAGGTGGAATATTTGCCTCATGTGGTGCAGCGTATCCATGCCCAAGGGCATGAATTGGCAAACCATGCTTACACCCATACAGCTTTGACCAATTTTTCCCGCAAAGGAATTTATCAAGAGATACATAAAACCAATGAGCTATTACGTCATCTTGGTATTCCAAAGCCGCGCTTTTTACGTCCCCCTTTGGGAGCGTATAACGGCACTGTGAAAAGAGTTCTTGATGAGATGGGTATGGATTTGGTGTTGTGGACCACAGATAGTTATGATTGGCAAGGGCGTCCGGATTATGCCAATATGCCCAATATGCTCAATGAAAAAATGGACGTAGCCACCCAGCGAGGCGTATACCTCTTCCATGATACCAAGCTGGTTACGGCGCAAGATGCAAAGCGTATTGTCCAAGAGCTTCGTACGTTGGGATGTCAGCGTTTTGTGACCATAAGTGAATATTTTTCCTGTTTGGCCTATTCGGAAGTGTTGGCGAAGGTGCGTGAAAAAACACCGCAAGAAAAGGCCTATGAAGAAAGAAGTTTTTGCCCATAAAAGTAAAACGCCGCAAATGTCCTTGTAGGTTAAGGGAAGTGTTTGCGGCGTATTTTTTTATCTTACAGCATCGCGCATGTGGGAAGAGGGTTTATTTAGCCGCCACGTCAACATGCTGGAAGTTGCTTTTAGCAAATTGAAAGGGGATGTAGTGTTAGGTCCCCATTTTAATAGTGTGTATAAACAGTTTATTAAATGTTTTTATTGAAGTTTTTATATTTTTAAAAGGCGTTAGCACGGGCTACAGCCTTGGCTGCAAAAGCGGCGGCGCCAAATCCATTATCAATATTGCATACGGCTATGCCAGGCACGCAGGAGCAGAGCATGCTGGTGAGAGCCGCCTTGCCCTCAGCACCCACGCCATAGCCCACTGAGGTGGGTACAGCCACCACGGGCGCGTGGACAAAGCCTGCAACAATGCCGGGTAAAGCCCCTTCCATGCCTGCCACAGCAATGATAATGCGCGCCGCTTGCAAGGCCGGCACATGGGGAGTAAGTCTGTGCAAGCCAGCCACACCCACGTCGGCAATGAATCCGGCAGTGATTCCCCAAAAGTGTAAAGCGCCATAAGCTTCCAAAGCCACCGCTCTGTCCGCGCCTCCGGCAGAAATTACGATGACTTCCCCTTGCGTGAGCCATGGTTTTTCAGTGCTGGCTGGTTCAGGAAATTCTTTGCCAAGACTAAAGAGCCCTCCCTCTTCTAGGCAAAAGCCTTGCGGAAAGTGCTCACGTAAAAGAGCGAATTGCTCGTGTTGTACACGCGTCACAAGTACCGGACCTGATTGGTAAAGATGGCGCACGGCAGAAATAAGTTGTGCAGGGCTTTTGTGCGGTGCAAAGACCACTTCCCCAAGGCCAGTGCGCGATGCACGGTCTGTATCAAGAGTGAGGCCGCACAAGGTATCTTCCACAGCGCCTGTGTGCTGTGGGGATGGGTGTTGGGAATCGTTGTCATTTTTGCGTGATTGAAAACAACTAAATTCTAAAGCTTCTTCCACAGAAAGGAGACCGCTGGCTACTTTTTGCAAAAGGTTTTGTATATGATTTTTTGTCATAAGTATCTCTATTATTATAAGATGATAAAAGATGATGCGGCTGTAGAGTAGCGTGCAAAAAAAAATATGGCAACACAAAAGCGGGGAAAATTTTCCTTTCAATGAAAAGAGATACTTGCCATTATCTCCACAAGAGGGTAAAACAATCCAAGTATGTCAGCACATCGTATTCTTTTTTTGGCTCCGGCGCATGCTGTTACTCGTGTCTTTCCTCCTTTGCGTGAGGCTGGCTACGAAATAGGTATAGCCGAAAACCTTCAGGGTGCTTCTGTCTTTATTCGTAAGTCGGGCCCTGGGGTTATTTTTGCGCGTCCATCGTTGCCGGGCTTTAAGGCTGAAGATTTGCTTTCTGTGGGGCAAGATGATCCTGCTTTTCCTCCAGTTATTATTATTACCGATAAGGGTAATGCTGAGGAGGCTCAGCGTTTCATGGAGCTTGGGGCCGCCGATTATTGGCTTGAGCCTCTAGATTACGATAAAATCGTAGCTGCCACACGCACGCGAAAGAAAAAAGTAGAAGCTCCGGCCTCTACTTCCTTGGGCGGACGTACTCCCACCTATGCTGGCGGCCCCAATATTGTGGGCGAGCATCCTGCCATGGCAAGAGTTATGGCGCTGGCCAAACAAATTGCCCCCTCCAAAGCCACAGTGCTTATCAATGGTGAATCAGGTACAGGTAAAGAGCTTTTTTCTAGAGCTTTGCACGCGTGGAGTAATAGGGCCACTGGGCCTTTTATTGCCGTGAACTGCGCAGCCTTGCCGGAACACTTGCTGGAAAGTGAACTTTTTGGACATGAAAAGGGCGCTTTTACCGGAGCCATAGCCCGTAAGCCCGGTAAATTTGAGCTCGCTTCTGGCGGTACCATTTTGCTGGATGAAATTTCAGAAATGGACTTGGCTTTGCAAGCCAAGCTTTTGCGCGTGCTCCAAGAGGGTGAAGTGGATCGCGTGGGCGGCACCGATACCTTGCGCGTGGATGTGCGTGTGCTGGCCACCACCAACAGAAATTTGGAAGAATGGGTTAAGGAAGGTAAGTTTCGCCAAGATTTATTTTTCCGACTCAATGTGATTCCTTTGCGCTTGCCGTCTTTGCGTGAGCGTGAAAATGATGTGCTTACCTTGGCGCAATTTTTCATGACCAACTATTCAAAAGAATACGGTCTTGGAAAAAGTTCCCTTGCCCCCTCGGCGGTGCAGTGGCTTAAACAATATGATTTTCCCGGAAATGTGCGCGAGTTACAAAATCTTATGGAGCGCGCCACTTTGTTGGCCAATGGTAATCCCATTGAGCCGGGACATTTTTTGTTAGACCCAGATGCATGGCCACTTTTTGCTGAAGATACACAAAGTGTCGGAGCAGAACAGGGTAAACAAGAAGGTGAGCTCATTGGCACCGATTCAGTACTGCTTGATGGCCAAGGCGGACTTGGCATGTTGCAGGAAAGTGCGCCTCAAGAAAACACATCTCCGCTTTTTGGAGATGCTGTGATTCCTTTGCATGAAATGGAGCGTATAATGATTATGAAGGGGCTTGAAGCCACTTCAGGCAATCGTACGCAAGCGGCTGATCTTTTAGGTATTTCTGTGCGTACCTTACGTAATAAGCTCAATGAGTACAGAGCAATGGGTATAGAAATCGAATAAAATTTCCTTTGTCATTATGGGCAAGGGTATATGTCCTTTGGTGCACATGTGAGTTAAAGCTTGCATGGGCGGCGAAATTTTTTTGGAGAGTGTATGTTAGACTTGATTCGCAATAATTCCCAATCCATGGGAGTTAAAGTAGCTTTTGGTATCATTATTTTGGTCTTTGTTTTTTGGGGGCTTGGCTCGGTGCAAAGCATCAATAACTCCACCACCGTTGCCACCGTCAATGGTGAAGCCATCACCGTCATAGATTTTGAGCAGGCCTACCAACAAGCCCGCGAATCCGTGCGCGCACAAAATCCGCAAATCACCACGGAACAACTTAAGCAAATGCAAATTCCTCAACAGGTTATGCAACAGCTTATCACCACTGCTTTGCTCACAGAAGAAGTAAAACGCTTGCAATTGAGCGTGTCGCCAAAGGCATTGCGCGAAGCCATTATATCCATGCCAGTATTTCAAGATGCCAATGGTAAATTTGATGCTGCCACCTATAAAAATGTTGTGGAGACACAATTCTTAGGTGCCGGTAACTTTGAAAAGCTCATTGCTCAGGAAATGGCACAAAGTATGCTACGTGAAGACCTTACAGCCACAGCTCAAGGATATACTTCTGAAACGGAAGCTTTTTTTGGCTACACCTATGAAGAACGAGGCGTGGATTATGTCTTTTTCCCTGCCTCTGACTACTTGGCAGGCGTGGAAGAGCCCGCAGAAGACAGCGTAAAAGCCTATTTTGAAAGCCATCGTGCAGAGTATACTTTACCAGCCAAGGTGGACGTGAGCTACATTCGCGTGCATCCTTTAGGTCTTGGTAAGCCTGAAAGTTTAAGCGCAGAAGCTGTAAAGAGTTACTATGATGCCAATCAAGATGATTTTTCTACACCTAAGCGTTTTAAAACACGTCATATTCTCTTGCTCTTGCCAGAAGATGCTCCAGCAGAAGATGTACAAAAAGTAACAGAAAAAATACAAGGCATTGCCGCTGAAATTCAAGGCGGAGCAGACTTTGCCGCCTTGGCTGAACAACATTCAGAAGATACCATGTCCAAAGTCAATGGTGGTTCTTTAGAGTGGGTAAAAGCAGGCGATACCGTGGCTCCTTTCAACGATACGCTCATGGCCATGACCGCAGGTCAAGTGTCTGACATTGTACGTACCACTTTTGGTTTGCATATTATTAAGGTGGATGAAGTTCAAGAAGCCAGTGTGCAACCTTTGGCAGACGTTGAGGTGAAAATTCGCGAAACTTTAGCTAACGATGCAGGACTTGGTAAAATCCGCGAAGTACTTGATGCGCTCATTGAGGCCAATGTGCTGGGTAATGACTTGGCGCAAGCTGCACAAGCGCAAGGCTTGGAAGTGAAACAAACGGGCCTTAAGACAGCTACAGAGCTTGAAAGCGAGTTTTTTGTATCACAAGCCAATGCGGCTAAGTTTCTTGCGGTGGCTGCCGGTGTGCCTTTAGATACAGCTGTGGAAACCACAGATGGCGGCTACATTGTGGCACGTGTCACTACCAAAGATGAAGCCAGTGTACGTCCTTTTGCCGACGTGAAGGCTGAGATTGTGGAAATTCTTAAAAAGGATGCGGCTCTTGGTAAGGCTTTGGAAGTTGCCAATGAAGCTGTTAAAGGCTATGCCGCCACAGCTCCAGCGGCGAGCAGTGTAAAGCATATTGCTAAAGTCATGCGCGGGCAAAATGTGGGTGAGCTTGGCAATGCGCCCGAGCTTGGCACTGCTCTTTTTGCCATCCCTCAAGATCAGTGGCTTCCTTCTGCTTATGCAGTGACAGTAAATGGAAGTTTGGGTGCTGTGTTGGCCCGTGTGACCAGCGTAGGTACCGCTTCTGCAGAAGCTTGGAAGCCCATGGAAGAAATTTTAGCCACAGCTTTGACCAATCAACGTCGCGAAAAAATGTTTCAACTTTTTCTCATGACTTTATCCGAAAAGGCTGAGATTAAAATCTTAAATCAGGGTTATTTAGACGCCCTCATGGCTCAATAGTGTTATAATAAGGAGAAGCGTATGTGCGGTATTATAGGTTATGTTGGGCATCGTCCTGCCGTGCCCTTGGTGGTGGAAGGCTTACGCCTTTTGGAATATCGCGGGTACGACTCCTCTGGTGTGGCCTTTGTACAAGCAGGGCAATTGCGTGCCATTCGTGCCAAGGGTAAGTTGGCTTCTCTTGAAGAAACGCTTGCTCGTGAGTCTTTAAGCACCAGCACCGCCGCCATGGGGCATACGCGTTGGGCCACCCATGGTGTGCCTGCCGAACGTAATGCACACCCGCATCTTGCCAATGGTGGTAAAATTGCTTTGGTGCACAATGGCATCATTGAAAACTATCAAGAACTAAAAAACGACCTCTTGGCCAAGGGCTATGAGTTTAGCTCTGAAACCGATACGGAAGTTTTGGTGAATCTCATAGCCGAAGGGCAAAAGCATAACGATACTTTACTGGATGCTTTTGCCTGGGCTTTGCGTCAAGCTCATGGCGCCTATGCCGTGTGTTTGGCTTCGCAAGACGACCCAAATACGCTGTATGCGGCGCGTTTATGCGCTCCGCTCATTTTGGGCGTGGGCACAGGCGAGCATTTTGTGGCCTCTGATATTCCGGCCTTTTTAAGTTACACCAGAGATGTTGTTTTCTTGGAAGATGGCGAGATTGTAAAAATCACACCTAAGTCTTGGGAAGTGCTGGATTTAAACACCTTAGAAACGTTACAAAAAGACATATCGCATGTGAAATGGGATATGCAGTCGGCACAAAAGGGTGGCTATAAACACTTTATGCTCAAAGAAATTTTTGAGCAGCCTCAAGTGGTACGTGATGGCCTTGTGGGGCGTTTTCATGATGGCGCCGTGGCCTTGCCTGAGCTTGAAAAACTCCCCATTCCCAAACGTTTACATATTGTAGCTTGCGGCACTTCGTATCATTCTGGTTTGTGGGCTAAGCAATTGCTGGAAACATGGGCCAAGGTGCCTGTATCCATGGAAATTGCTTCCGAGTTTCGCTACAATGAAATTTTGCTCGATCCAGAAGATATGGTGCTGGTCATTAGCCAAAGTGGTGAAACGGCTGATACTTTAGCCGCTTTACGCGTGGCCAAGGAAAAAAACATCCCCACCATAGGTTTGTGTAATGTGGTGGGCTCAAGCATTGCTCGCGAAGCCTCCGCCGTCATTTATACCCAAGCAGGGCCGGAAATTTCTGTGGCCTCCACCAAAGCCATGTGTTCGCAAATGCTTGTGCTAACTCTTGTGGCCATGCATTGGGGACAACGTAAAAACACCATTTCGCCAGACCAATACAAAAATTTGGTACGCGATTTACAATGCATTGCCGACACTTTAGATGCAGCTTTGCCGGATATGCGTGCCATGGCTCAGGCCCTGTCACGAAAGTATACGAAATTTAGCAGCTTTTTCTATCTAGGGCGTGGGCATGCTTTCCCCTTGGCCTTGGAAGGAGCATTAAAACTTAAAGAGCTTTCCTACATTCACGCCGAGGGCTATGCCTCTGGTGAAATGAAACATGGCCCCATAGCTCTCATTGCACCGGAATTTCCTACCTTTGCTTTGGCTTTTGACGATGCACTCTTCCCTAAAGTAAAATCCAACATTCAAGAAGTGCAAGCTCGTAGCGGTAAGGTCATTGGCCTTGTGAATAGCGATGCTGGTCAGCAAGAATTACAGGTGGATGATGTATGGCGTGTACCCTTCGCTGAAGGCTTCTTGGCCGCTTTTTATGCTTTGCCAGCTTTACAGCTGTTTAGCTATGAAATGGCAGATTACCTAGGTACCGACGTTGACCAGCCACGTAACTTGGCCAAAAGCGTTACTGTTGAGTAGTAACAAGCTCACATGATTATGAAAAAAGACTTTTACTTTTGTAGAAGTCTTTTTCTTTTTGAGGAAGGTATGAAACGATGTAAGGGCGCCTTAGGCGGTGTGGTTTTGGCGGGTGGACTTGCTTCACGCATGGGCTTTGATAAGGCCACAATTCGTCAGCAATCCCCGTGGGCACGATATAATTTACTGGAACACAATGTACGCCTATTACGAACGGTGTGTGATACGGTGTGGGTATCATGCCGAGCCGACGGCTTACGAGAAGGCTTTACTTGCGTGCCGGATATCTATTCCGAACGTGGCCCAGCCGGTGCCATACATGCTTCTTTACTTCATGCGCAAAGCCTAAATCTTGATGGCATATTGGTGCTGGCGTGTGACATGCCCGCCGTGACTGAGCAACCATTACAAAACCTTTGTGAAGCGCGTGTGGCGCCATCTGAAGCCCTTCCTAGCTTACATGTGCAACCGCATGGGGCTCCTGCGCTTATGACGGCATACTGGCAGCCTGAGCGTGATTTTGTGCAATCCTTGTTGGCCATTTATGAAGTGGGGGCTTTGCCGTATTTTCAACAAGCGGTGGAAGAGCAAAAGGTGAAGCTACGCTGGATTGTACCAAGGGAAGCACAAAGGCGTATTTTATATAGCTCGCCAGAGGGGCAAGATATTTTCTTTAACTTGAACACCCCTAAAGATGTGGAAAGTTGGCAAAAGGGCTTACGATAAAAACAAAAAACCTTGGTCTTGTGAAAGACCAAGGTTTTACGCCAAAATTTGTAAAGTAAATTTTAGTAGCGGTTGCGGGGCTTAATACGAGCAGCCTTACCTTTGAGTTCGCGCAAGTAGTAAAGGCGGCTACGACGCACGCGACCAAGAGTAATTACTTCTACACGCTCGATAAAAGGCGAATGCATGGGGAAGATACGCTCAACACCAACGCCGTCGGATACCTTACGCACTGTGAAAGTTGCGCCAGTGGTTCCGCGTTGAATGCGAATAACATTACCTTGGAAAATCTGAATGCGTTCTTTTTCGCCTTCAACAATACGCGTATGTACTTTAATGGTATCACCAGAACGGAAAGCTGGAATATCCATACGCATATTTTCTTGTTCAATCTTCTTCATTATATCCATTATGAAGCTCCTTTTGGTCACCGTCTTGTCCTCTCGCATCACAAGAAGAAGCGGTGTTAATATCTTAACCTTGCTCAAAGAGCAACAGAAATTTTTACAAGTTGTCTAATATATATCTTGTAAAATCCTGTCCACCAAGATGGCGGCAGCAGCCCTTACGGATAAATGATTATAATCACTAAGAAAACGTAAGGGGCGCAAAAATCCATCACAGTTTTGCAAAACTTGCGGCGCAAGCCCATGTCCGGTGCCCAAAAGTAAAAGAGCCGGAGCTTCTTCTAGCCTTTGACGAGCTTCGTCAAAAGGCATGGCGTGAGTTTTTTCATCACCCCATTGGGCCGAGCTTCCCCATAGCTTTGGGGCCATGCCCGTTTGCTGGAGAATATGGTCTTGTGCCTCTGCTATGCTTGCCACCGGTCGCACAAGCTTTAGGGCTTGAGCCCTATCTGCATGACTTTTGCCTGCAGGGCCGTGGAGCCAGTGGCGTAAAATTCCGTGCAATACCTCTTGTTGGTCTTTGAGGGGAGTTACAATGTAATACCCTCCGAGTCCATAGGTACGGCAACTACGAGCTATATCGTGAATGTCAAGATTTGTCAAAGAAGAAGTGCCACAATTTTTTCCTTCGATGATGACAGGGTGGTGCACAAGGGCAATATACAGATTGCGCCCAGGTAATGTGCGTGGCACAGAGGACAAATATTGAGCATCTTTGGAGCTGAGTGGGGCTTGTTGTAAAAGGTCTGGCCTTTGGCGCAAAGTGCGCTCCAAAGAGGCCTCACGGCGCCATGTGGCTATGCGTGCGTGATCTCCACTGCGCAAAACCTGTGGCACTTCATGCCCTTCAAAATTTTCTGGTCTTGTGTAATGCGGATACTCCAGCAGACCGGCGGAAAAGCTTTCTTCGGTGCCGGAGGCTTCTTTACCCATAAAACCCGGTAAAAGGCGTGCTACGGCTTCCACAATGGCCAGAGCGGGTACTTCGCCGCCATTGAGTACGGCATCACCCATGCTCACATATTCCACCGGTAAAATTTCTTCTAATCTTGCGTCAAAGCCTTCATAGCGTCCACATACCAAAGTGATACTTTCTTCTTGGGCCAATTCCTTGGCCATGGCTTGAGTGAAGGGCTTTCCGGCTGGGGACATGACTAATATGCGCCCTGTCTTTCCCGCATTGTTGCCGCTTTGGCTTTCTTGTAGGCTTTTAAGCAGAGGATCCAGCATGAATACCATGCCGGGGCCGCCGCCGTAGGGTCTATCGTCCACGGCCTTGTGGACACCGTGGCCAAAGTCGCGTGGATTATGCGTATGAAAGTGCACAATACCAGCCTCTTGCGCTTTGGCCATGAGGGCCGTTTGCAAGGGGGATGTGAAAAATTCCGGAAAGAGGCTTACTAGGTGAAAATGCATAGTAGGGCTTAATATCAATAAACTATCAATTACGCAAGGCGTTACTTTGCGGTAGTGGCACTGTAAAGAAAAAATTCGAATTGCCGAATGTAACTTGTAGACAGAAGACTCCCGTAAGGGTAGTTAGGAAAAAAATGAAAGGATGTATGTATGACCATTAGGCGTAGGATTTTATTTGGTATGGCGCTCGCTGCGTTATTAACCATGGGAGCTGTTATCATAACCGCTTCTTACAAAATGGATACAGTTTTTGTTGATAATTTCAAGGGAAATAGTAGTGCTCAGCTGGATCGCATGAGTAGCTTCACCAAAACCTTTTTCTCAAATGCTTTGAGCGTGGCCAATTTTTTGTCTACAGAATCGGAAGTGGTAGACAATCTCTCGCAATTGACCAACTACAAAATCGTTAAAGAAGCTCCCAAGCTCGAAGATTATTCTTTTGGCGAAAAGCAGGTGTTTGATACTTTGACCGCCGTACGCAAAATGTCCAGCGCGTATCAAATGATTTTTGCTGCCAATGCCGATGGCGCTGTGACCATCAGCCCGTATACTCCTTTGCCTCACGGTTTTGATACCACCACACGTGGATGGTTTGCCAGCACCATGCGTGCCGGAAAAGGAATTGTGACCGAAGCTTACATGTCCACCACAGGTGAAATGGTATGTACCGTGACCAGTCTTATTCGCGACGAAAATGGCCGTGCAGCTGGTGTTGTGGGCATTGATATTGGTCTTCAAGGCATCACAGAACAAATTGCCGCCGCCACGGTGGGTAAAACAGGTTATATGCTCTTGTTGGACCATCAAGGACAAGTGGTGGGAGATCCTAAAAATTCTGGATCCCATGTGTCTCAGAGTGAGCGTTGGTTAGGCAAAAAAGTAACAGATTTGCCAAACTCCGTTCGTGGCCCCATGCAATCCTTGGTAAATATGAAAAATGGCTTCCAAGCTTTAGAACTTAATGGCGTGGAAATGTTTGGTTCTGTGCGTACCACCGATAATGGCTGGACCATCATTATGCTGCAAGAAAAAGCAGAGCTTTACGCTGGCGCCATGGGTGTGACCATAGCCATTGCCCAAGTGGGCGTGTTGGTATTCCTTTTGGTCTTTGGCATGGCGTGGGTCATTGCTCGCACCATTGCCACCCCCATAGCCACTTTGGTTCAAGCCTCTCAAGCCGTCTCTCAAGGCGATTTACAGGCCATTCCACGCGATGGTAAAGCCTTTAAGGGCGAAGTGGGGGTTTTGCATGCCAGTTTATTACAAATGGTGGAAAAGCTCACCGAGCTCATTGCCACGGCGCAAAGTAAAGTGGACGAGGCTGAACAAGCTCTCATGACTTCGCGTGATGCCTTGGAACGCGCCGAAGAAGCTAAGAAAGAAGGCGAGCTTGCACGTCGTCAGGGTATTTTACAAACGGCGCAAAGCATTGGTGATATTTTGGGTGAACTCACCGTATCTGCCAAGCATCTTGCCGGTGAAGCAGAAGAAACAGGGCGTTTGAGCGCAGAGCAACAAATGCGTATGGGCGGCACGGCTCATGCCATTCACGAAATGAATACCGTTGTGGCCGAAGTGGCGCATTCCACCTCTCGCACGGCGGTGCTGGCCGATGATGCTCGCCATGAAGTGCGCAAGGGTAGAGAGTTGGTGCATAATCTTGTGAACAGTATGCAGGAAATTGAAAATAAGGCCGTAGCTTTACAGAAGGGCTTAGGTTCTTTGCGCGATCATGCAGATGATATTGGTAAAATCATGAATATTATTAATGATATTGCCGATCAAACCAATTTGCTTGCCTTAAACGCGGCCATTGAAGCGGCTCGCGCCGGCGAGGCTGGTCGCGGGTTTGCCGTGGTTGCCGACGAAGTTCGTAAGTTGGCAGAAAAAACCATGGAAGCCACAAAACAAGTGGACACCACCATTAAGACCATTCAGCAAAGTACCAAGGAAAATACAGAAGCTATTGAAATAACAGTTACCTTTGTGACGAATTCAACCTCTGTTGCCGGTGATGCCGGTGCGGCTTTGCAAAGCATTGAGGCCATGGTGGAAAATACAGCTTCGGAAATTCGTTCCATCGCCACCGCCAGTGAAGAACAGTCGGCCACGTTGGAAGAAATCACCAATAGCGCCAATGCCGTCACCGACATATCTCAAAATGTGGCGCAAAGTGCTGCTTCTTCCCATGAGGCAGTGGAGGAGCTCACAGGCGTTACGGAAAAACTCAATGGCATTGTGCGTGATTTACAAAAAGAAAATGGCTAGTACTTTTTAACTTCTTATGCTAGCAAGGGACTGCGTTGCGCGGTCCCTTTTTTTATGGAAAGAGCACAACGAATATTTTTAATTGTGTGGTAAGAATTATGGAATTTAGTGAATGGTTTTTTCTTTTTGCATGGTTTTTAGCGGGTTTTATTAATGCCATTGCCGGCATGGGAGCAGCCATGGTGGCAGTGCCTTTGGTAACGCCTTTTATGCCGCCTGCCATGCTCACGCCCGTGGCCTGTATTATTGTTATGGTTATATCCATGCATATGTCGTGGAATTTCCGTAAAGGCTGTCTCATGGGCTCACTGAAAAATATGCTTATTGGCGCTGTGCCGGGATCTCTGGTGGGCCTGGCCATGTTGGTATATATTCCAGTGAAGTCCATGCAATTGTTCACGGGGATAGTCATGGTGGCCTTTGTTATTTGGCAATTTGCACGTAAAATGAATACGGTGCAAAGACCGGAAACATTGCCCAAAAGTCTTTTTGCCGGTTTTTGTTCCGGTGTGTTGAATACCTCCATTTCCTTTGGTAATCCTCCGGTGGGTGTGTACGCTTTGTATCTTGGTTGGACGCCTTTGCAGACGGTGGGCACCACCAATATATTCTCTATTTTCGCCTATATTTTCGCGTGTGTCATACAGGCTTCTGCCGGATTATATACGCAAGAAGTGCTCACTTGGGCGGCCATGGGCGTACCAGCGGCCATGCTTGGTATTGTGTGTGCCATGCCTGTGGCGCGACGCATCAATGCCAGCACCTTTAAGCGTGTGTTGTTGGTGGTCATTGCTTGCGGTGGGCTTACTTGTATGTGGCGAGGCTTGTCCATAGCTTTTTAATATTTTATTTGATGAAGAGGTATTTCGCTTTTTGGCGACAATAATTTTAGAGTATTGAAAGAGGCAAGTCTTAGTTTAATGGGTAATTGCTTTTGCGCTATTTATCCAAAATTTATCTTTTGAGTGCTGACGGCATCATCGGCGCGCCATTGAACGCACGTACTTGAGTACGTTCTGCCTTCAATGGCGCGCCGATGAGTTCGCTGAAAATAAGCAATCTGCTTCGTCATACTTGTTTTTTGCTTCAGTCACGTATGTCTTGATACGCTCCTTACGTAAAAAACTTCGTATTCCTCGCATATTACCCATTTTGAGCGAACTGTATTTAGAACGCTTTTCAGTAGATGCTTGAAATGGGCAACTTGCTTCTTCTTATTTGTATTTCTTGTATCTTATCTTTTTTGAGCAGACTACACTGTCCCACCGTACAAGGGGAAAATGTAGTTTTGCTGTTAAGATAGCATAAAGGTAACTTTGCCTGTTAAGGTTCATAACTACTCAGCAAATATAGTAGCATTCTGACTAAAATAGCATTCTACATGCGGCAAAGCATGGGATGAGGGGAGAGGCTTGATCGCCGATGGTTTTTTTGAAGGGGAGGGTTTGGGAGG
>CAYJLO010000042.1:0-25676 GCA_964370835.1 uncultured Desulfovibrionaceae bacterium | reverse complement strand
ACGCTTTTATCGCCCTGTAAAGCAAATGACCACCATACGCCTTGACGCTGATGTGCTAGCATGGCTCCGTTCACAAGGCAAAGGGTATCAAACGAAAATCAATACTATCTTGCGCCGTGAGATGCTGGCGTCTGTGCAAACTAATGGAATAGGTTGGCATGAGAAATAAAGTTGTCTGCGAGGTAGCATCTGGTCATACAAATACCATACTCAAAAGAATAACAATAGGATGCATTGTACGACCAAAGGTCAACTAATCTAATATGACATGATTACTTATCATTAATAACTTCAATTTTGATAATAACAGGACGTAATCCATCATTACAGGAAGCGATAGCAATGCCTTTATGCTTGGGGTCGATCCAATTATGTGTATACCAAACCTCCACTCCGTGAGATAAGGCAAACACATATTGGTAAATGGCCTTCCATGCTTCATCGCAAAAGCCCTCAGGCTTTCTAAAGGCATCTGTATAAAACACTTGCCCTTCGTGCATAGCCGTACAAGCCGTAAGCCCAGGAACGCCATATTCCTCCATAAGCTCTTTCTGCACCGTGGTTTTCAAAATAGTAATTTTACAATTTTTAACCATTACTTACTCCTTCAGTACATTTACCCTTTCCCAAAAGCACAACGAGGATATGTACATGTAGGACACGAGGCGCAAAAACCTCCATAGCCCATATCCATAATATCTTTTCGAGTAATTTCTATTCCGGCTAAAATTCGGGGTAAGAGTAATTCAAAAATACTTGCCCTATGATACATTACGCAACCCGGTAAACCGAGAATATGTGTCCCCTCGAGCATTCCGTGTAAAAACATAGCGCCGGGGAATACCGATGCACCGTATGTGGTGATTTTCACGCCGCTTTGTGCAATAGCCTTTGGGGTTCGGTCATCAGGGTCTACTGACATCCCCCCGGTGACAGCAATAATATCCGCACCTTGCTCTTTGAAAAAATGAATAGCTTCGCACGTCATCTGTACATCATCACTGGTAAATTTTTGTCCCAGCATAGTGGCTTCATACTCTTGAAATTTTTCATGCAAAATAGGCCCAAAAGCATCTTGAATGCGCCCATGATAGATTTCACTTCCGGTGGTTACAATACCCACTTTGGGCTTCTTAAAAGGAATAATGTTTATGATGGGCCGTACCACCATGCTCTCTAGCTGCGCAATTTTACTTTCTTCAATAAGCAGAGGAATAATACGTGTTCCCCCCACGGCTTGCTCCATGCGAATCTCTTGCAAAGAATGCAGTGTTGCCACAGCCACTTCATCCAAAATATTCACCTCAGAAAGACGCTCTTTATCAATACACAAAAGCCCGTGGTGCGAAGCCATAAAATTGATGCGCCCTTCAGAGACTTCCGAAAGCAAAAGACCTTCCCCACAAAGCGCACGAGCTATGCGCAAGGCAGCTTCATCTTCATGCAATAAGCCTTGTATATTTTGATACACATAAATATTTTCTTTGCCTACTTGAAGAAGTATTGCAATATCATCCTCTGCAATAATATGCCCCTTACGAAACACAGGTCCCTTAGTTTCTCCAGGAATAATTTGGGTGATATCATGTGCCAAAACAGCACCGACGGCCTCTTTCACTGCAATACATTGCATATATTTTTCTGCTAATGACATGGGAATCCTAAAATAAAGACGGGAATTAAGCCCAATGCTTAACCCCGCCCTGTAGAGGTAATTTATATAACTACACCATTAAAACACATGCTCTGTACGACGTGCAATTTCCTCTTGCAAATCTGCAGACAAATCTGTGAAGTAAGCACTATACCCTGCTACACGCACAATAAGATTACGATATTTTTCGGGGTCTTTTTGTGCTGCACGTAAGGTTTCATTGTTGATAATGCTAAATTGAACATGCCATAATTTAAGGTCACACCAACTTCTAATAATGGCAGAAAGAGCTTGCGTTCCGGCTTTTCCGGCGACGCATTGAGGGCTGAGCTTCATATTAAACAAGCGAGCCGCTCCAAGGTCACTGAGGCATTTTTGCGTATTTGCCACAGAGTGCGTTAAAGAGGTGGGGCCTTCGGTATCAAAGCCTTGTTGTGGCCCTATACCTTCTGACAAAGGCTCGTTGGCACGACGCCCATTAGGTGTTGCTCCCACAACTCTTCCCGAAGGAACGTGGGCCGTTACGGGCACATAACGAACTTCAAGTCGCCCACCGCTCAATGTCTTGTAAGATTCCGAAAGCGAACGATAAAAATTCTCCAATTCAAGACCTACGGCGTCGGCATAGGCATCGTTATTACCATATTTTGGAGCATTTATGCAGTGATGATGCACGATTTGATGATTTTCAAAATTATCTTTTAACGCTGCAAGTAACTCATCCATGGTCAAAGTTTTATCTTCAAATACGAGTTTCTTAATGGCAGCTAAAGAATCTGTCACAGTACCAAAGCCTGTGGGTTCCCAAAAGCCCACTTGTACGGTGTTTTTCAGCTCAGGATTGTGTATATCCTTGCACTGCTCAAAGCATTGATCGTGCAACATGGACATGATAGGTGAAGCCAAGTATGTGGGCTTCATGCTATCAAAGATTTGATTTTGCAAAAATACATGCTTAATAAAATATTTAAACTGTGCCGTGAAAGCATCCCAAAATTCTTCATAGGAAGCAAAATTGCGTGGGTCACCGGTGTCTATGCCGAATTGCTCGCCATTCTTTTGGCTCAAACAACCACGAGAAAGCGTCATTTCCAATACAGCACCAGCATTCAAAGCGCAGTGTCCGCTAATATAAGCATCATGATTTGGTAAGCGAATTTCTGTACAACCGGAAACATTATATTTACGCGCTTCGCTCTTGGGCACCCCTCTTTCCATATAATAAGGAATAAGTACTTCATCGTTGAACAGCTTCGGAAAGCCTGTGCCTTGCTTTGCCACTTCACACACACCGGCCAGCAATAAATCAGGTGTCAGCGTGTGAATACGTACAGAAAGGTCGGGATAGTCTAAAGGAAAGTTCTTTTTAGATTTCAGAACTAAATAGGACAGTTCATTGGTGGCATCACGTCCATCGGCAAGCACGCCGCCAATGGTAGCCGCTTCATAGTGCGAATTGCCTTGACGATGCGGCGCCGCAAAAGCCGGACGCATGGTCATGCACTCTGCAAGTTTAAACCATAAGCACTCTAAAAGCTCAAGAGCACGATTATCATCAATGAGGCCTGCTTCTTTATCATTTTTATAAAATGGGTAAAAATATTGGTCGATACGTCCTTGGCTTACACCACCAGAAGCAAAAACTTCCATTCTAAAAGCTAGCTGAATAAGCCATTGCGATTGTACAGCTTCCCACAAGGTACGTGCGGGCTTCATGGGCACTTGAGTACAATTTTCAGCAATCTGTAATAATTCAGCCTTGCGCTCTGCATCACTTTCAAGCTTAGCCATATCACGAGCACATGCGGCATAACGTAAGGCAAAAGCTTCGATACCGGCGCATACCTCTAAAGTGGCGAGTAAGAATGGACGTTTATCAAAACCGTTTTCTTTTGAACAAGGGTCTAAAGAATCTAAGCGTTCTTGTGCTTTAGCCCGCAAGTCATCTGTACCGTATTGTAAGACCTGTTCAAAATCAAGAACCCATTGCAAAATATGTCTTTCAGTGGAAGTTTCATTGATAATGAACAAAGGGGAATAGTACTCATCTGAGTAAAATATTCTCTTGGTTTCCTCTGGCAATAACGCAGCTTGCGTATCAGCCATGGTACGTCCTTGCCAATATGGTAAAATAACTTCGCGTATGGAAGTAACTTCTTCCTCTGTAAGCGTATAAGGTAAATCTTTACCTTCCTCATGAGCTGCCAGAGTCTGATTAAGCCAGTTACAACGTAGCTCTGGATATAAAATACCATATCTACCATCAGGCCCGCCTCTACCTACAATAAGCTCTTCAGGCATAATAGATACAGGAATATTTTCCAGTACGTGACGTATGGCTTTAGCCCAGCGCAAAGACGTGGGTTGCCCTTCAGTACTTTTATATGACTCGGTAAAAAGAAGCGCCCTATCAATGGCCATACGTGGCGTTTTTGCACGAAAACTTTTCAAAATACGATGAATTCTAGGTCTGTCTCTCTTTGTTTCTTCAGACAGTAACATATCGTCCTGCCCCATACCGTTGATAATCAATTCTTCTTGAGGAGTAAGTGTAATAGACATATTTCACCCTTATGAATGCTTTTAAATGAATTTATATGTAGGCCTCCACAGCGGAGCCTCTAAGCACATTATTTAAGAATACATCCTATTTAGCAAGAAACGCGCCACTACATCTAACTATATAATTATACATAATTAAAATCTTGAAAACTCCCTTTTTTACATCTCTAAGAAACATATCTTCTACAATTTGCACATTTGCAAATAAGCACAAAAAAAGCCCCACACCAAAATGCAGGGCTGTAAACATTTATATTCAATCCTATTACGTAAGAATTTTTACCGGCAATGTAATAGAATCACAATATTCTTGGCATCGCTCAAGCAATTCCTTATCAAGTTTTGATAAAAATGCTGAAGGTACTGGCAAACCCAATTGAATATATTTTTCACTACAAGTAAAATTACACGGTAAAAGCTCATGCCCTTGCACCGTGGGCACACTTTTTACAAATTGCGCAATGGCAGAAAACTCAGCAAGAGAAGCATTAAATTCAGGGATAATAGCTGTTCTAGTAATGATTTTAAGCTGAGGAAATTCCTTACTCAATCGCTCAAGATTTTGCAAAATTCGAGAATTACCAAGACCAGTGCCTATTTTATGTTTAGTACTATCCATATGTTTTATGTCATAGTAGAGCAAATCCACATAACGCAAAGCCTGACGCACATTGGCATCATCCAAATCAAAAAAGCCACACGTTTCCACGGCTGTATGCCATTGCTCTTCTTTACATAAGACAAGCAATGCCAAAGCAGATTGTGGACGCATAAAAGGCTCACCGCCGCTGAGCGTCACACCACCGCTATCCCCAAAGTAAGATGCGTCTAAACGTATTTTATTTATAACATCTTCAATTTCTAAAATTTCACCACTATAATGAAATGCTCTACTAGGGCATACATCCACACATTTTCCACAATGTAAACACACATCCCTTGCAAGGCCAATAGTATCATCTGAAATGGGATAAATGGCGTCATTGGGGCATGCTCTATGGCAATTGCCACAATTTTCCATGCCTATACAAAAGTGTTTATCATAGGCAATATCAAGCCCGTGCCCCAATGATTCAGGATTAGAACACCAAGCACAACGCAAAGGGCAACCCTTAAAAAAGACTGTGGTACGAATACCCGGCCCATTAAAGAGTGAAAAATGTTGTAATCCACAAAGTGTTATTTGCATGGCAGTACTCAACTTTAGCATTACTCACCTCCACGCTCTTTACTTGTTTCAATATTATATTGAGTAAGTTTACGCCATAGTGTGGAAAAATGAACCTCTAAAGCGTCAGCAGCTTCTTGTATGGTGCCGTACTTTGCAATGGTATGCTCTAGATATTTTTGTTCCATGAGGCGCATAGCTTGCTTTAAAGGAAGCACGGTTTCCGGCAATACGCCAAAAGGAACTTCCTGCACAGCTTGAGTCGCATTTTCGTTTTGCAAAGGAGCTATAGGAGAAGCATCTTGCTCTTGCAAAACATCATTTGCAAAAATGCTAGGAGATGGCGTAATCATAACATCATGAATTTCGCTTTTTTGCAAGCCAACCGGCAAATCCGAAAGCAAGAGTTCATCCCCTTCTCCCATAACAAGCATCCATTCAAGAATATTAATAAGCTCACGCATATTCCCTGAAAACTCATGTTGCGATAACCAATGAATTAATGGTTTTGACAAAGTTTTTTTTGTTTTATGCTGTGTATTATAATGCTGCAAAATCCCTTGAGCCATGGCATGTATATCTTCACGTCTTTCTCGCAATGGAGGGACAAGGAGCGGAATAACATTTAAACGGTAATACAAATCCTTGCGGAAAAGACCATCTTCTACATCTTGCTCTAAATTACGGTTAGTAGCGGCAATAATACGAATATCCACAGAGATACGTTTAGTACAACCCACACGAATAAAGGACTTCTTTTCAATAACTTCTAGCAACTTAGCTTGCATGGAATACTTCATTTCACCAATTTCATCTAAAAAAATGGTGCCTGTATTTGCCGCCTCCAATAAGCCCATTTTTCCTTGAGGAAGTGCTCCCGTAAAAGCTCCTTTAACATAGCCAAACAGCTCACTTTCCATAATCTCTTCCGGTATGGCGCCAGCATTGATAACTATAAAAGGGTTCTTTTTACGCGGGCTATGGGTATGAATGAGGCTGGCAAGCATACTTTTACCCACACCACTCTCCCCTTGAAGCAAAACAGAACTATCTGCTTGGCTTACTTTGAGCACCAAACGTACAAGGCGCATCATGGAAGCACTATTGGCTATAATACCTGTATCTTGGCAAATCTTTTGTATTTCTAAACTTCGTTCGTCATTTTGAATGGGATAAGAAACATCTTCTGCAGGCACAAAGCGTTCTTGCAAATGTAAGAATTGACTTACATCTTGAATACGAACAAGAACCATGCAAAGTTCACCCAAATCATTAAATGCCGGTGAAATCGTAACTAAAAAATTATCGCCGTTTTCCAGTGCTCTATGGGATACAAGACGTTGCTGCTTTGTGAATACTTCTTCTACCAAGGGCACAATTTGCGCCGGATCTCTGCGTAATTGATGTAATGGGCGCCCCATGAGAGCGCCTTTATCCAAAGAAGCTAGGCGTTCATAAGCACTATTCACGCGCAAAATACGTTTTTCCACATCAAGCGCCACAAAAGCATCACCAAACTGCTCTAAAATAGACTCCACTTCTTCATTTAAGGCTTTATAGACAGGAAGACTTTTTGCGACGCCATCAAAAATACTAATATCTTGCATCGTTGTCACAACAGCAACAATCTCACCCTTATCTGTAATGGGCAAACGATTTACAAGAAGTTCTGCATTGGCAAGCACAAGCCTCTTACCAAGTTGGGCTTGTCCTGACGCTAAAACGCGACGTGTTTCAATCCAATCATGAGGGCTACAGTCAGCCAAAGAAAAGTCTACATTGGGCACATCCATGCCGTGATGTAATTGTTTTGCCGTGGCGTTAACAAGGCGTATGATACCTGATCTATCAGTAATCATAACACCCTCAAAAACAGAATTAAAAACAAATTGCAAATGCTCCCACGGCATTCCATTCAAAAACTTATTGGGCATAAGATGCCCCCTCAACACGTGCCTCATAATCAAAACGCATCATATCTTGCTCTGCCTTACCTTCTTTATGCGCTGTAAACATATATTGAATAACACAAGGACTAATAAGTGACTGAGCCCCATTAACCCCCGGTTCTCGTAAAGGAAAATCCTTAAATTTTTCAGGATTATTTTTCAGTAGTGCAAGATCTTTTTGGTTTTGCACATGAAAGCGCAAATACCAATGCTTTTGTTTACACCATCCTTTAATGAGCTCACAAAGCATGCCTATACCCTGCTCCCCTTGCAAGGTACGAGGACAAAAAGCTATATCAATAACACGAGCCCCCATGGAAAAAAGGTCTGGATTTTTAGTGGCTTTTTCTGAAGCAAGAAAAACAAGAGGGCCCAGCGACGCTGCTCCATGCGTTGGAGACGTTCCACTGGAAAGCTCTTCCCCAGCTCTACGCCCATTAGGTGTAGCGCCCGAAATACGCCCCATGGCCACATGTGTTGTTACCGGCACATAAAATATTTGTGGAATACCACCATAAAAATTACGTGTTGCATGACATGTTGTCACCATTTTTCTATCTATTTCTTTAGCAAGGGCAATGGTAAGGGCATCCCCTGTGCCGTATTTAGGACAATGTAAGCATCGCTGGCGCACGTCTTCAAAACCTTCAAAGTTCATGGCCACAGCTTCCAAAAGCCTCTCCATACTTAAAGATTTTTCTTCAAATACAAGGCGTTTTATCACAGCTAAAGAATCCACCACAGTGGCAAAACCCGTTACACCGGTAAATCCTCCAAAGCTTAAACTTTCTGGTACTCTATCAGAGGTTATTTCCATACCGTGCTTCATACATAAAGAATGTAAAGAAGATAAAAAAGGAAAAGCAAAATACTTATGCCGTATTTTATCTGCTATATATTGCTGTGAAAAAATAGCCTGTTGCACGTAGTTGAGCTGTGCAAAAAAGGCATCCATAAACACCTCAAAAGAGGTAAAGCGCGTCACATCGCCAGTTTTCAAGCCCACACTCGTTTTAGGACTAGAACTGCATCGCCCATCAGAAAGCGCCATTTCCAGCACCGCCACAAGATTTAACCACGTACTGCCCGTCAAATACGTATTGCGATTAAGTACTCGAACCTCAGAATACCCAGAAGGAGAATAATTACGTGCCTCTTTTTCTGTAGCGCCATTATTCTGTAGTAAGGGTATAATCTCCTCATCATTAATAAGTACGGGTAAATCTTTTCCTTGACGCACAGCATGGGCTACGGCCTTGAGAAGCTTATCTGGAGTATTTTCATGAATGCGCACGCAAAGATAAGGATAATCAAGAGGGAAATGTATGGCTGTTTCCAACACTAAATACGAAAGATCATTGGTAGCATCTTCCCCCTTACTTAATTGACCACCAATGGTAGTAGCTTCCCAGTGAGCATTATTCTCATAAATTTTTTCTCCACTAGGTGTTGTTTGCAAGCGCAATATTTGCGACATATTACACCAAAGATGGTTCAAGTATTCTTTTGCCTGCTCTACAGTAAGAACGCCTTTTTTTCTATCACTCTCAAAGTAAGGATACAAATATTGATCTATGCGCCCATTGGAAATATTTCCCCCATGCAATTGTTCTATACGAGAAATAAATTGTACAAACCACTGAGATTGTACAGCTTCAGGAAAGTTTCTTGCCGGATAATAAGGAACCTGTGTACAACGTTCTGCAATGCCGAGTAGCTCTTCTTTGCGCTCAGAAGAAGCTTCCAAGCTGGCAAGGTAGGTTGCGTGTTCCGCATAGCGCATACTAAAACGCTTAATACCTTGGCAAAGCTCTATAATAGATGTATAAAAATCTTTTTTTTCTGTATCTTGCGCATCAAGCCCTGCCAAGTGGAGCTGTGCATCTTCTTCTATGCTTACAAAGCCTTTTTGCAAAATCTTTTCATAGTCATGCACCCACTGCAAAGAATGGCGCAGATACGCCGTTTCTTGCACTATAAACGATGGCGAGGAAAAATCGTCTTCGCTATACATAAGCTTTTTCAAGTCTGCACTGAGCTCCGCAGTAAAGCCTTCTCTGTAGGTACGCCCACGCCAATACGGAAGTAGTTCCTGTTGTATAAGGACGCAGTCATCCGAAGAAAAATACTGCGTTACAAGACTTTCAGCGGCGTCTTCTTTTTCTAAAACAAAGAAAGACCCCTCCAGCTCAGGATAAAAAATCCCATACTGCCCCTGAGCACCAAAACGCCCCACTATAGTTTCATGTGGCAGTATATGAATATCCATAGTATCCATCACATTCACCATGGCTTTAGTCCAGCGCATGGTCATGGATAAACCTTCCGTTTGCCTAAGGGAATGCGTAATATAACGCGCTCTTTCAATATTCAAACGAGGCTTACGCAGAGAACTTTGCTGTAAAAGAGATTCTATTCTTTTACTTCTTTGAGATACTATAAAGGGAGATGAGGTCACAAAAGCCTTATCAGTTTGCATGGCACTTCCCGTGAGTTAAAATATGAGGACCCATTGCACGTTTGCATTTTTGCAAACAAATTGTCAATACACACCTCTACCACTTTCCCCATGCAAAAAGTGAGCTAAAGTGTTTTCATAGCACCCACTCTAGCTCACTCTTATAAAATAATTAACTTTTCTTTACAACTAGCTGCCTAATAAGCGAAGCCCATTTTCGTAAAACATTTTACTGCGACACTCTTCTGTTAAAGGCAATTCTTGGTATTTTGTTACAGCCTGAGCCACATCCACAAAAGGGTTTGCGCTGGAAAATACTACTTTATTAGTAATATACTCGTTAGCTGCCTTGATATAGGCATCCCCAAAAAGTTTGCTCTCACATGTGGAAAAATCCATATATACATTGGTATGACGCAAAGTAATGCCAATGGCATCAGCCACCCAAGGATAACCTCCGTGACTCATTAAAATTCGCAGCTCAGGAAAATCCGTAGCTACCTTATCCACATGATGCGGATTCATGGGTTCTAACGTCACTCCTACCATATAGGGTGAAAGCCCCGCCGTCATAATTACCGGTACATTATAATCACAACACATGGCATACAGGGGATAAAAGCGCGCATCAGATATGGCGCATTTCGCCATACCGGGATCGATGGATGCGCCTTTCATCCCTCCTTGTTCTATGGCTTTTTTAAAACCTCTCACCGAAGCCATCCCTTTACCAGGGTCAAAGCCATAAAAACCAATAAAAAGCTCCGGCGCCGCTTGCATATACGAAAGCACGGCATCGTTGGTGCTGGGAGTAGCATAGGTGGATTCAATATCACGCCCAGCCACAACAGCTTTACTAATACCCAGCGTTTGCAAGTCTGCAATACACGTTTCTAAGGACTTTACAGGCCTAGTCCCAAAATTCGTAATCTTCACATATTCAGCATATACGGGATTTTTTAACACTGAATCCATGGATTCTTGTGTACTTGGACGGTAACGGAAATCAATAATAGACATAAACACCTCGAAAAAAAGAAAGGAGCTTTTTAAAACTCCTTTCTTCATATGTAGGTTAAAAGAATTTTCTTAGTCTTCGTCAGCAGAGCCCGTGGTATCCACGCTCTTACCCATGGTTTCCTGACCCCAGAAAGCAAGGAGAATAATAGCCACAGCATAGGCTGCGCTTAGGAACCAGAATACTGCATTTTGTCCGGCTTGTGCCAGTAAGAAAGAGATGAAGAAGGTAGCAAGTACACCGCCTAAAATACGACTGGCAGCTTCACCAATGCCTGCGCCTGTACCACGTAAAATGGTAGGATACTGCTCTGCAATGTACAGTTTACAAATGGAGAACACGCCATTGCCAAAGAAGGCCAGCATAACGCCCACAAAAAGCCATGCAGACAGACTATCTACCATGGTTAAAACGGTACTAAACACACCAGCAAGACCACCAAAGAAGATATACATTTTCTTGCGGCCATACTTCTCAATAAGATGTCCACACACGACACCAGACACAGCGCCAATGGCCATCATGAGACCGCCCATAAGTACCGAGCTGGACATTTCAAAGCCCTTGCTTTTTAAGATGGTAGGAGCAAAAACCATTACCACATACCAGAATACTAAAGCAGCAGAGAACATAGCCCAAGAAACAATGGTACGGGAAAGATAAGGTGGTTTAAAGATAAGGCGCCAGTCAGCCTTCATGGCATCAGGCTTGCGGCTGGCTTCTACAGCCTTTACAATAGCAGGATCCACATAGTCATTATCATGAGGAACACCAGAGCTTTTTTCCATTTTTTCCACTAAAGCCAAAGCTTCTTCATAGCGACCTTGACGCATGAGCCAACGTGGAGATTCAGGCATGTATTTATGGATAAAGTAAAGAATAAACAAAGGAGAGCCGCCCAAAAAGAAAGGAAGCTTCCAAGCTAACTCCAAAGGAAATGTTGCCACAGCCCATGCACCAAAGGCAGAGGGAATAACGTAAGAAAGCACCAAGATGGAATTACAATACGCAAAGGTTACACCGCGATGCTTAGAACCTACCAATTCCGAAATATAAAGATACGGAATGGGGAAAACAGCGCCAGCGCCCAAACCACTGAGGAAGCGCATGGCTACCACCCAGTAGAAATTTTCCATGGCTGGGCCTATTAAAGTAAAAATCAAAAATGTAAATGTAGCCCAAAAAAGAACACGTTTACGACCGTGCTTATCTGATAAAAAGCCGCAGCTTAACGTACCCAAAACCACACCAATGGTGGAGCATGTGGCTAAAAGCCCTGTATCTGCAGGTGTTAAAGCCCAAATTTGTTTTAGTACTAATACGGTTTGACCAATAAGGCCAAGGTCAAAAGCTTCTAAAATACTTACTGCGGCGAGCACCGCCACAATTTTGATCATAACATTATTTACAGGTAATCTATCAAAGCGAGAAATACAGTTCGCTTCTTGATGTACGGAAATAGTTTGCACAGTCTTCACCTCTGGTGCCGATGCAGCACTTGGAGCACTCGCAGGGCCTTGATTCATTGTAATACTACTCATTTGAAACCTTCCTTATGCTTTAAGCTGAAAAAACGGTTTTGCCATCAACGATAGTTTGCAACACTTTAATATCTTTAATCCTTGAAGGCTCCACCTTGAGAGGATTCTCAGCAAGAATCACCATATCTGCGTATTTTCCAGGAGTGAGAGAGCCTTTTATATGCTCTTCAAAATTATGGAAAGCAGCGTGAATGGTTACAGCACGTAAAGCGGATAAAGCCGAAACGCCCTGCTCACGTCCGTACAGTTTACCCTTTTTACTTGTGCGTGTTACTGCAGTACACACTTGTATAAGGGGGTCTACAGGGGTAATAGGGGCATCCGTGTGTAAATTATAAGGTAAATCTAATTCATCGGCATCATGACAGGGACAAAAACGATTTACACGCGCTTCACCCACATAGCTTTCATGAATTTCTCCCCAGTAATATAAAGGACTCATGAAGAAGCAAGGATACGCGCCTACAGCTTTCATGCGCTGTAGTTGGCTATAGCTAGGATATTGGCAGTGAATAATGAGATGACGCACATGAGGTCTTGGTGCCAATTGCTGTACACGCTCAAAGGCAAGGATAACAGTTTCAATACCACCGTCACCATTGGCGTGTATGGCTATTTGCCAACCGGCTTTGTGCATAGGAAGAATTTTTTCTGCGAGTTCTTCCGATGTCCATAAAAATTCACCGCAATACTCTGCGCCTTTTTCAGGGTCCACAAAGGGATAAGGCTCAAGGAAGTACCCTGTATGTCCGCGAGGGTCTCCATCTGACCATAGCTTTGCAGCACCTAAAGTCACACGGCCATTACCAGACAAGTCTGTACCTGCAGTGGGATTTTTATAAGGTTCAAGTTTAGACATATCGTTGGCGCGGACAAACACCACAGCGCGAATACCAAGCGTACCGTCTTTGGCACAGTCCACCACAATATCTACGACCTTACTGCCAAGCTCAGCATCCATGGGAGCAAAAGGAGGCCCACCTTGCGCTGTGGTAATACCACGAGCTGCGTAGTGGGCACTGTCATTAGCTAAAGATGCTTTCATTTCTTCCAAGCTGTAATGAGGAATATGTTGTCGTACCATGGCTTGAGCAGGAATACCCTCCAAAATACCATTGGGCTCCCCATTGGCATCCCGCCCAATGATACCGCCGGCAGGGTTGGGTGTATCCTTAGTAATACCCGCAATCTCAAGCGCCTTACTATTGGCCATGCCGGTATGACCGGTTACATGTCGGAAAAAGATAGGATAATCCTTGGTAACTTCATCCAAAGTTTCCTTGGTAACATATCTTTGTTCTGCCATTTGTTTTTCGTCAAAGTTATATCCCATAACCCATTCGGAAGGACGCTCTTCAGAAAGTTTTTTGCGCAAGGAAGCTTTTAATTCTTCAATATTATTAACAGCGCAATTGGCAGCAAATAAACGGTTCATACCGCCGCTGCAAAAATGGCTATGGCCATCAATAAATCCCGGTAACATGGTCGCACCTTGCAATGACACTATACGAGCGTCTTTGCCAACAGCGCTACGGACTTCATCCAAAGTACCTACAGCAGCTATGCGACCGCCCACAGTGGCTACAGCTTCCGCTTCTGGTTTAGCTTTATCCATGGTGATGATAGAGCCGTCATGATAAATAACAATCTCTTGTGTAGACACAGCAATCTCCTCCAAATAAAATTACGAACAGCTGAAGATTGTTTATCCTCCATAAAAAATCTTACATGCTATTTCACTCGCTATGCCTCTAGAGCAAAAGCCATTCCATATTTTTTTACTTTGTTTTTTTACATATGTAATTTCAAACAATTACAATACAAAATCCATCAAAAGAAAGTTCATTACTCTTCACTTGTACCCTACCTAAACATATAATCCCTATCCACCTTGCAAGTACGCAAATTTTGTTACATCGACAAAGATAAGGACATTATGCCAAGAAAATATTTTTTCCTATTATTACATACGATTAAACATATACGCACTTTTGCAAATAAAAAATGACCCCGCTTCTAGCAGGGTCATTCTTCTGTATCCTAATTTGCAAAAATAAAAAATATCACATTTGCAAATTTACGATGTATAATAAAACAAAAATAAGACAAGGAGTTGACTACTCAAGATACGTAAAATCATGGTAAGTGGGTACACGGTAGCGTATACCGATGCCGCAGAATCAGAGCCCAAAATTTGCGTGGAAAAAGCCAATGCCGGCGGGTCTGTCATGCTACCAGACAAAAGACCGCATAGTGTTGGATAATTACATTTTAATAGTATGCACGCAAATAAAGCCGTTGTCATAAGCGGAATAAAGGTAATCATGGCACCAAGCCCCATCCAATACAAACCAGAGCCATCCATAATTATAGGAGCAAACCCCGGGCCTGCATTAAGCCCCACAGCGGCTAAAAAGAGCGAAATACCTATTTCTCGAATCATCAAACTTGCACTGGGAGAAATAAAACACACCATACCACCGATACGGTGCAACCTACTAAATATAATGGACACCAATAAAGGCCCACCTGCAAGTCCAAGCTTCAAACCAGAACTGAGACCCGGTATAAAAATTGGAATACTTCCCAATATAATACCTAAAAATATAGCCACAAATATAGGGATGACATGTGGATGTTCTAGCATGCGCGACGAATCACCTAAAACTTTACGCGCCGTATACAAACCTTGAGAATCTGAAACCACACGAACCCTATCACCAAGTTGTAACTCAGCGCTAGGATAGGCAGTAAATTCAAAACCAGAGCGGATAATGCGTGTAGGCACAATGCCGTACTCATTACTCAATTGCAATTTTTCAAGTGATTTACCTGCCACAGAATCCTTACTTACCGTTATATCAACAACTTTAAGACCACCTTTAATTTCATGTAAATCAATATCAGCTTTTTTGCCTGCTATTTCCACAAGCTTTTCCAATTCCTCAGCACTACCCACCGCATGAAGCAAAGTTCCCTTAGTTAGTATCGTTTCAGGCTTTGGCGTTTGCGCCACCCCTTTCATTTGCTCCACACGCGAAAAAACAAGGTCTAATTTTTGTAAAGCCTTCACGGAATCCAGTTGCTTCCCTATAATGGCTTCATTAACTATCTCCACAGTAAGGTAGTTGGGCTTGGGTTTATCCTTGGTGGAGAGTTCTTCCATTATACGATTTTCTTCCTCTATATTTACACGAAAAATAAAGCGTATCAAAATCATGACTAAAATAATACCCAAAATCCCAAATGGATAGGCTGCAGCATAACCAATACCCGCCTGACTTTCTGCCGCCGTAACCATATCTAATGTGGGATAAAAATCACCAAACATTTGCGTTGAAGCTGCCAGTGAGGGGGTATTTGTCACAGCCCCGCTGTACAAGCCTACCAAGACTTCCAAAGGAATTTCAAAAAAAACAAAAATACAAGCTGTAATCACAGTTCCCATGAGAACAATCATGGCAGCCAGTAAGTTCAGGCGCAAGCCACTACGCTTTAGCGAATCTATAAATCCCGGTCCTACCTGCATGCCAATGGAATAAATAAAAAGAATAAGACCAAATTCTCGCGCAAAGTGAAGTACATGCTTATCAATAACAAGGCCAAAATGGCCCACGGCAATACTGCTGAAAAGCACCCCGCCCACACCAAGGCTTATGGTGCCAATTTTAACTTGCCCAAGCCATAACCCTGTAACAATACACAACGAAAGCACCAAAATAGCTTGCGCCGTAGTTTGCGAAAAGAAAAGTTCTGTCAACATACAATACTCATTGTTAAATTGTTTGATTGCTCAATGAAAAACATATCTTTGTTCCAAATAGCACAAAAGCAAACAATATGCCAAAACAAAAAGAGTACAGCTATGTCATTAAAGCTCTAAAATACCGCTAAAAAATTTTCACCAACATCTACTTGCATTTTTGCAAACTCCCTATTCACTACCACGACAAAGAAGCACAACAAGTTGTATTATAAGCATATTATCACTATGGCATTGTCTTTGCTTTAACAGTACTGAACGCAAACCATGTTTTTTACAAACACATTATAGGAGTTTATCATGTCACAGTGTGCATGTCTTTCAGAACAAGAACAATTCATGGAAAATAGAATTGAAGGAAAAGAAAATATCTATGCTCAAAAGCATCCGCGTCTTTTCAAACTCGTGGAAGCTTTTGAAGGGAAAAAACCTTACATAGATGTGGAACGCGCAGTACTTTTCACCGAATCCATGAAGCAAACAGAAGGAGAACTTCTTGTTTTACGCTGGGCAAAAGCCATGCGCCATGTGGCCCAAAATATTTCTGTGTATATTGATGACCACCAACTCATTGTGGGACGTTGCGGCAAACAAGGTTCGCGCTATGGCATTCTCTACCCTGAGCTTGACGGTGACTATCAAGCCGCCGCTCTGAAAGAATTGCCTGGCCACGCATCGTCCCCCTTTGAGGTAAGCGCAGAAGATGCCCGCATTGTAGAAGAGGTCATCGCTCCCTATTGGCAATCCAAAACGTTCCATATTGACTTAAATAAACGTATCCCAAAAGATTCTCACAAACTTGCTTATGGCGATGAAGGCGGATACCAATCACGCTATATTTGTTGCGAAACAGCTTCCAATCGCTCAAGCCTCCAATGGTGCCTTGATTGGGAACGTTTATTCAAACTTGGCATGAAAGGCATCAAGGAAGAAGCCCTTGCAAAAATGGCTACCCTTGACCCTGACGATCCCAAGGATACGTGCGAAAAGAAACCATTCCTTGAAGCCATTATCATCATTTGTGATGCTGTGGTTATCTGGTCACATCGCCATGCGGTTCTAGCTCGCGAATTAGCATCACAAACCGAAGATGCCACACGCAAAGCCGAGCTTTTAGCCATTGCGGAAAATTGCGAATATGTGCCGGAAAATCCCCCACGCACTTTTTACGAGGCTGTTCAAGCTCACTGGCTCACACAAGCTTTTGCACGTCTTGAGCAAAAAATCAGCGCAAACCCCACCAACGGTCGCATGGATCAACTCTTTTGGCCTTATTACGAAAAAGACCTTCAAGAAGGACGCATAGATGAAGATAAAGCCGTGGAGCTGTTCCAATGCATGTGGGCAAATATGGCACAATGCCTAGACCTTGCCATTACTCCCTATAACAAAGCCACTCACGAAGGGTATTCTCACTGGGAAGCCGTCACCGTAGGCGGACAAACGCGCCACGGGCGCGATGCCACCAATGAACTTTCCTATATTATCATGCGTTCCAAACGTGAATGCCCCCTACACTACCCTGACCTTGCAGCGCGTGTACACAGTGGTTCTCCAGAGCGATTTCTTAACGCTGTGGCAAAAATGATTAAACAAGGTTGCGGTTTCCCCAAGTTGCTGAATGATGATGAAATCATTCCTCTGCACTTGGCCAAAGGTGCACCCTTAGAAGATATTTATGATTATGCCGCTTCCGGTTGCGCGGAAATCCGTATGCCGCGTGTAGATACTTACACTAGCGGACATGTACAAATTAACTTTGCCGCCGCCATAGAGCTTGTTTTATATAATGGACGCATGAAAAAATACGGCGATGAGTTACTCACCGTTGAAACGGGCGATATTACCAAATTCACCACATGGGAAGAATTTTGGAATGCTTACGTGACACAACAAAATGAACTTATGCGCCATGCTTTTGTGCAGCAGTACCACATCATCAATACGCGTGGACAACATTTTGCCACACCGCTTTCTGACGCATTACATGTCCTTGCCATGAAAGAATGCGTTGATTTACACCAAAATCATCATTATGAAGGTGGTATGGATATAGGGTACTTTGAATGCCTTGGCTACAGCACAGCCATTGATTCCTTAGCCGCTGTAAAAAAATTGGTTTTTGAAGATAAGAAAATCTCCATGCCGGAATTATTACAAGCTCTCGCTTGCGACTTTGAAGATAAGGAAGACATACGTCAAATGCTCAAACATGCTCCATGCTATGGCAATAATGATGCTTACGCCGATGAGATTGGTTTAGAAATTGACCGTCTTGCTCAAGAGTTTAGCAAAAAATACTCTCCTAAATTGGGCATTCATTGTGATTTCCGTATGGTACCTTTCACCTCACACGTTCCCTACGGTCGTGTGGTTGCGGCTACTCCCAATGGACGTAAAGCAGGAACGCCACTGTCTGACGGTTCTTCCGCATCTCACGGTGCAGATATCAATGGCCCAACAGCTTTATTATTATCTAACCGCAATACAAAAAACACGCATTTGCACCAACATGCCGCGCGTTTACTGAATATTAAATTCACCCCCAAATGCCTTGAAGGCAAAGAAGGTACACGCAAGCTTCTCGGGCTCATCCGCTCCTTCATTGACCTTCGCCTATGGCATGTGCAATTCAACGTTATTAATCGCGAAACCCTTATGAAGGCGCAAGCCGATCCGCAAAGTTATCGCGGTCTCATTGTGCGCATTGCAGGGTATAGCGCATACTTTACCGAGTTATCTAAAGACTTACAAAACGATTTAATTGCACGCACGCAACACGAAAATATGTAACCGTTTCGCCCCCATCTTGTGCAATGAGCCATTGAACAAGATGGGGCACTTAATCCATAAGAGAGACTTCTATGACTAGCTCAGCAGATACAGGTATTGTTTTCAATATGCAGCCTTATTCCGTGCATGATGGTCCGGGAATACGCACTCTTGTTTTTTTAAAGGGGTGCCCTCTACGTTGTACATGGTGCTCTAATCCCGAATCACAAAGCGGAAAACTAGAAATCGGATACAACAAAAATAAATGCCTTGGATGTAACCGCTGTGTGCAAGCTTGTACAGAAAAAGCCCTACTGCTCACCGAAGCCGGTGTAGCCCTCCATAGAGACAGCTGTACTCTTTGCGGTCTGTGCACTGAAGCTTGCCCCAGTAAGGCCATGATATTGTATGGCGCATCCATGACAGCCAATGAAGTGCTTGATAAGGTAGAACAGGATTCTGCCTTCTATGCGCGTTCTGGTGGTGGCATGACCATAAGTGGTGGAGAGGCCTTTGCACAATTCCCTTTCCTCATGTCCTTACTCCAAGAGGCAAATAGAAGAGCCATTCATACAGCCATAGAGACATGCGGTTTTACTTCTGAAGAAAACTTTCTTGAAGCAGCTGCCCTACTCGACTATCTTCTTTTTGATATCAAGCACCTTGATGATACAAAACTTAAACAATATACAGGTCAAGATGGCGTTCTTATAAGAAAAAATATTGAAAATGTACGAAAAAAATTTCCTGCACTCCCCGTGCATATTCGCACGCCCATCATTCCGGGTTTTAATGACAATCCCAAAAGCATTGAACTCATGGTACAATATGCCAAAGATTTAGGCGCTGTTAATTACGAAATCCTTGCTTATCATAGAATGGGAGCACAAAAATACACTTATTTAGGGCGAGAATTTTCCATGCAGGAAGCACAACTTGACGAAAAACTTTTCAGCCAATTACAACAAATTGTCTATAAATTCTTCCCAGAAGATAACAATTAACATATTAAAGAGCTAAAAAAAGATTGAGGAAAATATGAACATTGAAAGAAGAATTTTTATCATTAATGGTGTTGAACGCGAAGTGCTTTGTGACCCTGCACAAGATTCTTTGTCCACCGTCATTCGACGCCTAGGCCTTACAGGAACAAAAGTAGGATGCGGTACAGGTCAATGCGGTGCGTGTTCCATTATTGTGGATGGTAAACTGGTTCGCTCTTGCACCAAAAAGATAAAGAATATTGCTGAATATGCCCATATCGAAACCATTGAAGGGGTAGGCTCTCCAGAAAATCTGCATCCCTTACAGCAAGCATTCATCATCTATGCTGGGGTACAATGTGGCTTTTGTTCCCCCGGTTTTATCATGTCTGCCAAAGCCCTTTTATACGTAAATCCATCTCCCTCACGCCAAGAGGTACGCGATTGGTTTACACGTAACAACAATATTTGCCGCTGCACAGGCTATAAACCCATTGTAGACGCCGTCATGGCGGCGGCAGAAGTTATGCGCGGAGAAAAAGATATAAAGGATATGCGCTTTGACGTGCCTGAAGATGGACGTATCTATGGCTCCAACGTACCCAAACCCACTGCCATTGCCAGAGTAACAGGAAGTTGCGATTACGGCGCCGATGTGGCGGAAAAAATGCCGCATCAAGGTTTGCACTTAGCTCCTGTTCTTGCCAAAAAAAATCATGCTAAGATATTAAACATTGATACATCTAAAGCATTAGATACGTATGGCGTTGTGGAAGTTATTACGGCTAAAGATGTGCAAGGCACCAACAAACTCTTTTCTCCGTCCGGTAAAGTACTCAATGCCAGCGATGGTTTTGACCATCCCGTCATTTGTGACGATACTGTTCGCCGCTATGGAGACATTGTGGCTGTGGTTGCTGCACATACCAGAGAAGTGGCCAGAGCCGCCGCCGAACAAGTGATGGTAAGCTACGAAGACTTACCCGAACTTATGCACTATACCACCGCCGCAGCCAAGGATGCACCGCAAATTTTCCCCGGTACACCTAACGTATACTTAGAGCAACCCTTGCTCAAGGGTGAAGACACCAAGGAACTCCTTGATAAGGCTCATGCCAAAGTTTCCGGCTCCTTCTCCACATCTCGTCAGCCGCATCTCACCATTGAGCCTGATGTGGTGCAAGCCTACCCGCAAGACGGTGGCGTAGCCATTCAGTGCAAAACCCAATATCTTTACGGTAACATTGCTTGCATGGCCGATGCCATTGGCCTACCCAAAGAAAAAATCCGTATCATGCTCAACCCAGCAGGCGGAAGTTTCGGCTATAGCATGTCTCCAGCTAATTACGCCCTTGCTGCCGTATGCGCCATGAAATTACAAAGACCTGTTTCTTTGGTTCTGAGCTATAGCGAGCATCAGCATTGCACAGGCAAGCGCTCTCCCATCTATACCAATGCCAGTCTTGCTTGTGACAAGGAAGGTAAGTTTACGGCCATGGAATTCCATTCCGGCGTTGACCACGGCGCCTATAGCGACCTTGCAGGAGCCCTTACCTCAAAAATTTGCCGTTTTTATGGATACCCCTATGCTATCCCCAACATTCGCGGCCTCGTACAAACAGCCTTTACCAATAATAACTTTGGCATTGCCTTCAGAGCATTTGGCTCTCCTCAAGTATATATGACCTCTGAACAATTGGTCGACATGCTTGCAGAAGAAATCAACATGGACCCCTTTGAAATTCGTTATCGCAACGTAGCCCGTGAAGGAGACCTTTCTACCAATTCCGTGCCATACCGTTCTTACGCCATGCAAGGCATGATGGATACCATGCGTCCTCACTATGAAAGAGCCTGCAAAGAAGCTCAAGAAAAGAGCACTGAAAACGTAAAGTACGGTGTAGGACTTGCGTGGGGCGGTTACCATGTGGGTAAAAGCCCTGACCACTCTGAAGTAGACTTAGAGCTCAATGCCGATGGCACTGTTACCTATTACAGTACTTGGGCAGACGTGGGTCAAGGCGCAGATATTGGTGCCCTTGTACATACCCATGAAGCTCTGCGCCCCTTGAACTTGCGCCCCGAAGATATCCGTTTAGTACGCAATGATACAGGAACCTGCCCTGACACCGGTTCAGCCTCCGGTAGTCGCTCTCACCATGCTTCTGGCTGCGCCACCATTGATGCTGCACAAAAGCTTCTAGCCGCCATGCTTAAGGACGACGGTACCTACCGCACATGGCAAGAAATGCAAGACGCGGGCATAGCCACACGTTATCGCGGTATTTACTCATCTAATTGGGAAGATGTAGACCCCAATACAGGCCACGGCTATGGCGCCATTGACCAAAACTTCATGCTTTTCATGGCAGAACTTCATGTGGACATGTCCTCCGGTAAAGTTTTTGTAGACAGAGCAACCATATCCGCTGATATTGGCAATGTGGGAAGTTATCAGGCCGTTTTAGGCCAAGCTTGGGGTGGATTCTCTCATTCTGTAGGCTTTGCTTTAAGCGAAGACTATGAAGATGTAAAAAAACATGCCACCATGTTAGGCGCAGGCATTCCGCGTTGCAATGATATCCCTGACAGTTTTGAAGTCTACTTTGCAGACTCTCCACGCTCCACCGGACCTCAAGGCTCTACCGGATGCGCGGAAGGCTTTCAAAGCGCTGGACATGCCGCCATACTCAATGGTATTGCAAGAGCCGCAGGGGTTCGCATGCACTCTTTACCTGCTACACCGGCTAAAGTTAAAGACGCTTTGACCAAAAAAGCCGCTCAAGAAAATTATGCCCTAGCCCCTTGGGACTTAGGTTATGATTTACATACACGAATAGCCGAACTACAACAAAAATAAGTTTCCAAAACAAAGTATAAATAACAAAGTAAGCAGGATTTTTCCTGCTTATTTTGTATGTAAGCATGAGGAAAAAAATGATTGCAATTTCCGAAACATTATGTGTAGGTTGTGAAAAATGTACCACCTACTGCCCTGTAAAACTTATTGATATGGTAGAGGGTAAAGCCTACATTAAAGAAGAGCTGAAAAAGCATTGCCTAGCTTGCGGACACTGCCAAGGGATTTGTGAGCAAGAAGCTATCCATTTATTTGATAAGAATGGAAAACTTAAAGATGCTAAGCAAAACGTAAGCATCCATGATTTACAAGATTTAATTGAAAGTAATCGCTCTATTCGCTCTTTTACTGACGAACGTATAGACAACTCAAAACTTCAAGAAATTTTGCACACTTTAGACCATACTGCCAGTGCAAAAAACGAACAGCCCGTGCGCTGGATAGTGGTGATGGGCAAGAAAAAGGTAGAAGAAGTTTATGAGCTTTGCATTAAATATTTACAAAGAACCAATCTAGACCCCAAACTCTTAAATTTCATTGCCAAAATAGGCAATCCCATTACTGTAAACGCCTCACATATCCTTCTAGCCTGTGCCGAAGAAAATTCTGTAAAACCCTATGACGACTGTATTATAAAAATGAGTCTAGCAAGCTTATTATTTCACAGTGATGGTATTGGTTCATGTTATCTTGGTTACTTAGTAAACTTTGTCAATGAAGACTCAGCATTAAAAGAATATTTCGGCATCACTTCATCTCAACGTGTATACTCAGCATTAGCCTTCGGATACAATGATAATGAGGTATACAGTAAAATTCCTAGCAGAAAAAAAGCACCTATAACATTTATAAAATAAAGGAGTCCTTATGAGAAAGACTATAAATCCTTTTGATTATGCCAATCAAATCTTAACACAATTAAAAAAAGGAGCCCTTGTTACCACTAAACATGGTGATAATATTAACACCATGACTATATCTTGGGGAGCATTGGGGATTGAATGGGCAAAGCCTATTTTTACCATTTACATACGTGAAAACAGGCACACTAAAACGCTTTTAGATGCCCAAGGTGAATTTACCGTTAATATTCCCATGGGGGAATTTAATAAAAAAATTCTTGGCATTGCAGGTACAAAAAGCGGCAAATCCGTCAATAAAATAGAGGAACTTAACCTCACACTTGTAGACCCCGTAAGCATTTCTGTTCCGGCAATTAAGGAACTCCCCTTAACATTAGAATGCAAGGTTATCTATAAGCAAGAACAAGATAGACACGCCATCAGTCCGGAAATGGCTGCCACTTTCTATCCGCAAGATGTGGATGGCGATTACCATGGGGCCAACAAAGACTATCACACCGCTTACTATGGAGAAATAGTCAGCGCATATATTATTGAATAAGAGTGCCCATATGTATGGAAAGCAAGAAGATATTTTTTATATATATCTTCTTGCTATTAACATTACCTATAGTCATAAAATGTATTTGAACGAGTTATACTCACACGCTCTTTTGTTTGGCAACTAAGAATTTTTACCCCTGCGCTGTCAGCACATTTTTCACATCACCATCTTTTACGCACCTGTTACAGCCTTCATCCTAGAGAGACACTGCCTAATCTTCCCCTGCTCAGTCGTAATCTTTATAAATGACTCTGTTATTTGCCTATGTAATACTTCGATAGTATCCGCCTGTTTTTTATCATAAGGAGGGATGGGAATTTTCTTGATTTCTTCTGTGCTGATGAAGGGGGATTTACCGATCACATGCGCTTTTATCCATGCTTGAGTAACAGGAGTATTTAATTGAGCATGTAACCATACAGCATGTATTACCTGTTTAGGGCGAATAATGCACATAGCCGTTCCTACAATGGTAGCAGTATCTACCTGTGGTACAAAGCCATTTTTACCAATGGACACAGGGCTACCTCTATAGGAAAAAATACTGTCTCCTGCCTGTAAGAGGTGCTTTTTTTGCTTATCAGTAAATTTCACTCGCACCAATTTGCCTACATTAAGCGGTAAAAATCCAGAGCTTATTTCTAATTCACTTAAAGATACCTCATGTACCAAGGACGCATCACCGCGAGCATCTTCCGCGCTCCCTTCATGCGGTATGCGTTCTGCTTGGCAGCGCAAGACTTCCGCATAATGTTCTAAGGGATAGCTCTTACCATACTTCTCTTTCGCCACACTATAATACGAAGGATTAAGTCTTGTATCTTGGGTACTTAAAACGTCATCTACGGATACAAGAAAACTTTCCTTCTTACTTCCCCTCACACCTTGAAGAAGTTTTAAGCATTTCCCAAAATCGAGAGGATTTTTCACCTGTTTAGTAGACTCAGACATATATACCATGCGTATGCATTCTTGACCTTGTCCTAGAATCAGAGCCGCAGGGTATTCTTTAAGACCTAGTCGGCGCGGTTTTGGCAATTGCAATACGCCTTGGATAATACCCATTTTCACTAAGGTACGACGCTCATATTGTGTCATATGGCGGATTATACCCAAAATGTCGCCCCCTCACACGGGGGCGTGGATTGAAACAAAGCCAGCTCATGTCTATGCCATTGACCTTATTCGCCCCCCCACACGGGGGGCGAACTAAAACTACCATTTGTGCTTTATAGTCAACAACGTAATGTCACCCCTCATACAAAACACTCCCCCCTTACAAATTGAAAAAATACATTGTTTATTTTATGTCCAAAGAGTGTTTACTAATTTTGACACGCAAATAAATATCAATGTTCATGCTTTTCCCTATACTCAATCGGATCAGCTCCCCCATGCATTCCGTATGCTTTCCGTGCGGACAACAGTCCTTTTTTCACACCACTTTCACACCAATCTTACACCACTTTTACCCTTTTTATTTGTTCGCAAAAATCTAAAGGCACTTGCAATGTAACACCTGTATAGAAAGTAAAAATATC
>CAYJLO010000041.1:0-26347 GCA_964370835.1 uncultured Desulfovibrionaceae bacterium | reverse complement strand
AATAAAAATTTTCTCACAAATATTTTTTACAGTACATTTTACGGTATCTACGAAATCACCACATAAAAAACATAATAATATCAAGAGAATGATTCTTGCCCCGTCGTCCCCCGCCTCTACCAAATAATGCTTTTAAGAAGGCCTGTAGTACTCACAAGATATTGCAGGCTTTCTTTTTTCCTATATCTATTGCTCAGTAAGCATCAACGAGAATCAGAGAAGCACAGTATTTTTTACGGTACATGCCGTAACGCCATTTCATGTACCGTAAATTTCCTGAGGTTGGCTTGTAACAACGCTTTTACGAAAATACATGTACCGTAAAAGAAATGAGGAGTGTTATATGGGAAAACTCACCGACAAATTTATCAAAGGCATTAAGCCGCAAAAACAAGCTAAGAAATATGCCGATGGTGGAAGCCTCTATTTGTATGTACTTCCAAGTGGGGGCAAATCATGGCGCATAGATTATGCCTATGAAGGTAAGAGGTGCACCCTTACCCTTGGTTTATATGGTTCCATTTCTCTTGCCCAAGCGCGTAAGGAACTGGCAGACATGAAGCTAAAGCTAAAAGCTGGCATTGACCCACAAGGGGAGAAAAAAGCGATAAAGCAAGCAGAAGTGGAAGCCATATAGTTCTTGGTTTACACCATATCCTTCGACAGCTTGCCGCCAATCTTTAAGGTATTGGAATTAATCGCATCAAATTCAAAATAATTGCGTCGTCAAAATACTTGATAAACCAAGACCACCACAAAGGAAATGGACCTTACGGCAACATGAGAACCTGTATAATAGGTATTATATTATAACCACCATGAATGACGGCAAAGGGAGCAATAGTGTAGTTTTTGCCTTTGGAATCAGCGTTAAGGCCCTGTTCTCCTGCGTTAGTTGTGTGTAATTATGCACATTCAAGGTATTACCCTTTTTATATGCATCCGTGATTAAGAGAAATGTATCATTTGTTCTCTCACCAAGAACTTTCGAATCAGGAGTCACAAGTTTTATATTCTCGCTCAGCGCCACGGTATTGTTCTGTGCTGTGAAATCACTATTGGCATTGGTAACACCGCCTATAAGACTTCTCCAAACAACTTCTCCGTTAATGATAACTTTATTATCATTGACGGTGTTTTTTGCTGTGGTGCTCAAAGTGTTTTGTTATCATAACTAATGGCCTTTCCGCAGTAGACGTCGACGGTTTTGTCAGCGTCTATACTTACTGTATCATTACTGGCATAGGCGTTATCACCGTTAGTGACTATACTATCTTTGGTAACCGCTTGCGTTTGATGCCTATGATGACGCTTTAAGCGAAAAAAAACTTTTGCAAAGGTTGATAATGTGCCTTCTTAAAAGGCAGTTATTATAATGCCATAATTTATGCAAATTAAGTAAAATAATTTGCATCTATAATAAAAGACACCTATCGATAAAATGTCATATTGCTGCGTAAAGCTGTTTGTGCTTGCTTGTAATAAGTGTGTTCAGGCTCTAAAGAAACAAGCGAGTTTATGGATTTTAATGCAAGATCCATATGCATTTTAGCTACGGATTTAAGTTCTTTCTCATTAGAACCGGCAAAGATTTTATGAGCAACGACATCAAGAAGGTCTTCATTGTTTTCTTGAGGGGCTTGTTCAAATACTCTCTGCATCTCTTGTGCGCGCTCTCTAGCTAACGTTCTTGCCATCGTTCTAAGATAAAGAGCATTTTTATACGCTATTGTCGTCAAATTCCAAAGAAGCTCTTGGTTTTCTGGAGCCGATACCACAAGTTCTTTTGCTATTGCTAGACTTTGTGCATATAGTGGCTGTACTTTTGCAAATTCTTTTTTGTCAAAATGCACCTCTCCCATTTTAATAAGGAACATACTGACTTTTTCTTTGCATTCTATACAGGCTTCATTTTCACGAACCAAGGCACGAGCAACTTCGAAACCTTCTTGATAGAGAGTAAAGCCTTTATTATCTTTATGTATAGCTCGTAGAACATCTCCGGAATTGATAAGGGCTAATAATAAATGTTTTCTATACTCTTTATTATTCGTGTCATTTTTAAGCAGAGTACGACTTACTGCGGCACATTCTTCTAAGGCGCTGAGGGCTTTTGTGGGCTGTGACCTAGCCTTTAAGTGAACACCTTTTTTCAAAAGAAGTTCCATTCTTTCCACATAGAGATCTGTTATTTTAGATGATAGCTCAAGTGAGCTATCATCAAGCGCGCCCTCAGTCAGGAGGTTATTACTGTTTTTCTCTAAAGCCAGATCATTTTCGTTTAAAGTTTTATAGCCATCGCTTGATGTGAGAATTTCAGACTGTATTCTAGCAGAAATAGTATCTAAGATGAATGTTGTATTATCCCACTTTTTGTGCGGAATATCTTTGGAAGATTCTGGAGATATGGGGAGTTCCATAATCTTTTTTTGCAACATACGCATGTTTTCTTGTCTATTATCTTTTGCCTTAGTGATGTATATGTAAATATCATTGGCAAGGTCATATATGTCTTTCCATGTTGTGCTCTGCGGTGCGGCCAGCCAGTAGGCACTGCTTACCTCGCTACATTCCTTCAGCAGGGCAAGCACTTTATCCACATCGCTTTGTAAAACTTTTTTATGATTTATAATGAACATCTGCATATTTATCATTGCGTTACGAAAATCTGTGAGCCATAAAGCGTTGGTAGTATCTATTTTAATGGTTTCTAAGCTTATTTTTAAATTTTCCATATAAAGAGGAAAAGCTTCATCCTTCTTGTCCATGAGGGCTAAATTATATCCCAATTTCACAAGAACAATGCCCAGCATAGATTTATACGAAAAGTTCAAACCTTCTCTAAGAGTAATACCGCGAAGCATTTTTATACTTTCCTTGTACTGGGCAATAGCTTTTTCATAATCTTTCATATTCGCAAAAATATCTCCCATATGGGATATATTGAGAGCAAGGGAATATTTATATTCTTCATTGTGCTTATGAGCAGCAATAAGCGTTTTTTCTAAGGTAATAATTTCTTGATATATACTTAGTGCATCTTCATTTTTACCTGCTCTCCCATGGGTTGCGGCAAAACTTGCTAAGGTATCTATGACATATGTAGCATACGAGTCTTTTTCTGGGTGTTGCTTTACGAGTAAACGACTTATGTCTAAGCTTTCTTGTAAAAAGGAGTACGCTTTTTCAAATTCCCCTTTAAGGGCCAAAATATCTCCCACACGACGCAAAGTGATGATAAGATCTTGCTGCCATAAGGTGTTGTTAGGGTTGCTTGCAGACACAAGACGTCTAATATCTAAGCTTTGCAGGTAGAGTTCCAGCGCGCCATTGATATTTCCACGAGAAAATAGGGTATTTGCTTGTTGAGAAAGCATGGTTCCCTGTCTTCGCTTGGCGGGAATACTTTCACTGCTTTTGGAATTTTTATAATATTCATCCACTTTATCGTGAAGCTTTGCTAAAATGGGTAATTTCCCTAAAGGTTCCAGTTGGTCACGTAAATCATAAAGCATGTATTCTATGAGGTTTTCCGCATTATTACGAGATGTTATGGCTTCATTTCGTGCTGCAATAGCCTTTTGCTCTTGTTCTCTTGCTTGAAAAAACATAATGATAGCCAAGGCAAAACCTATGATTAAAGCCACAATAAGCATATGGAGGCGTCGTTTTTGTCTTTCAGCATGTTTTTTAGACGCTGCGATAAAACGTACTTCTTCGTCGCTTAATGCACTGGCATGTTCAAGACGTAAATATTCCGCATCGCGTAAAGATTTTCCCTCTGATAACAGTAGATCCTTAGGTTCTTTTTCTTGCTTCCATAACACACAAGCGCTTTGTACTCTTTGTAGCATTGCAAAATATTCACGCTCTTGTTCTAGCCATAAGCGTAAATATTGCCAGTGTTGCAAGAGCGCTTCATGTACAATGGAAACAGTTACTCTACCCATTTCGTCTGTATCCACTGTGAATAATCGAGCCCTAATAAAAGCATCCATAAATTGCTTGCCACCGGCAATGGCATCAATTTTTTCTTGTAAGGCTTTTTGGCGACTAAAAAGACCTTCTTGTGTGCCCACCACTAAGCAGCGCATGACATGGGCAAAGATTTGAGTAAAGTGAACAGGGAACTCTTGTTGAAAAGCCTTAAAGGTAACATCTGCTTTGGTGGCAATGGCTCCTTGCAATCCGCCTAATTCGTCGTAATGTGCAAATGTAAGACGTAAAGGTCCCTCTTGTTGTGTATTTTTAGCTTTTTCGTACAGTTCTGTTAGGGTAAATTCAAGCAAAGGCAGCACAGTGGTTTTTTGTCCTAGTGAATCATAACTGAGGGCTTCTGTGCGGATGACCTCGTTTAAAGAGGTATCCTCGCGTCGTTCAAATAAAATACCAGCAGCTTGCGCAGGTTCATTGATAATGCTCCCCATGTCCAATTGGGAAGGAGGACTTAAGTGGTAGTAAGAATTACCGTCTTTAAGAAATTGTAAATCTGGCACATCTTCACAAAAGCTGAGATAATCTGCCCTAATGGTGCTTATGACCACAAGAGCTCTTTCTTCCACAAGTACACGTAATGCCTTAAAAAAAGAGTTTATATTTTCTGGTGTACTACAGGAAGTAGTAAAAAATTCTTCCATTTGATCAAGTAGAAGACATAATCGTACTTGCGGCTTCTCCGTAAAAGAATGGGCATTCTTTTCTTCATAATAGGACATGGCAAGATCAGAAAGGCATTCTTTTATATCAGCTACAACACGGTGTATATCTTGGCGAATACACTGCCCAAGATGTGCCATGTCTTGGTATTTTTCTAAAAGCTGCGGTAAGGCTGAAGGTGGAGTACGTAAAGTTTGTGCACCGTCAACAATGGCAAGAGGGGCTTGTCTTTGTTGGGTTAAAGCGCGTGAGAGCACATCAGCAAAATCTTTCTCACCATCTTCTTTGCGAATATCGGAAGGACGTAATTCAGCATAACGCCATGCAGCAGTGTTCCACTCTTGAGATTCATTAAGTAAAAGACGTAAAAGGCCAGCGCGAATCAATGAACTTTTACCAACACCGCTACTCCCCCCTAGAAGTAAGAAGGGTTTTTTATTCTTAAACTGCTGTTTTAAACGAATAAATATTTCACCTGTTACAGCAGTACGTCCTTTAAAAATGGGGGCATGTTCAAAGTCAAAATATTCTAAACCACGAAAGGGGGAGCCTTTCCATGCAAGGTGTTTGTGTATATCTAGCTCTGTGGGTAAAAGGCCTTGGAAAAATTGACGTAAATATTTGGTAAGTTTAGCTTTAAACTCTTCTAAATTCACATAAATATTAAATCCTGCTGAGTAGACATCGTTAAATTCTTGATCTTTCGTCCAATTTTCAAAAAAAGCCTGTAAGGCATGGCGCTGAGCTGTGCGCTCGGTATATTCATTGGGGGGATTTTCAGGAATACGCACTTCTGTTTCATTTTTAAAAAGCATAAGATGCGGACAACGTGTTTTTTTAAACGCTTCTATGGCGTCTTCAAATTCAAATTCTGTACCAGATAAGTAAGGACTACCATCGGCACGTGTATATTTTCGCGGATGTAAGCGTGTGCCCAAACGAGACCATAAAATACAAATGAAAAGATCGGATTGTGAGGGAGGCTCTATATTGCCTTGAAAATCATTGTGAGCAAACTGTACTTCATTTTCCCAAAAGAGAGGGTCGATACATAAATAACTGGAAAATTCTGCTTGTAAAAAGCTGAGTACTTCTTCAGTGATTTTTCGCTCTGCTCGTACATCACCAGGGGAAGATACAAAAACACGTACGCGTTTTAAGCTAGTATTGGAAGCTATCATATTCACCTCACTCATAAAAGCTACCATAGGAATTTTGAAAAGTTAAAGTATTACATTATAAAACCCTAGATACTGTCGCAAGAGTATGGAGCTCAAAGGCATATACGCCTAATTTGAACCGCAGCAAAGAATGATTCAGCTCTTTTTCTACATGGAGTTGTAACCCCTCTCCATTTTTTTAAATGTAAAAGCATTTTCAATGAAATGGCAAAGACTCTATATTACTTTCTTTCGAAATGTTTTATACTACGAGCACATACATTCTTTTTTCGTATCGTCTACCGTACAAAGTTTTTGTTGAATAGCCTCAAAATTGCTTTGAAGTTCAGGTCTCTGGGGGCTATCTTTTGCCATCACCAAGAGTATATTTTTTAGGATATCTTGTGCATGCAATAAATTTTCTCTAGCTTGCGCCCTATCATTATACGCCATATAGGCAGTGGCACATTTGTAATGAACACTTGCCAGACCTCGGCTCCATTCTCTTTTTCCTGGGAATTTAGCTAATAGCGTTTGGCGTATTTTTTTGGCATCCTCATAATAAGTTATGGCCTCAGTGACAGCGCATGCCGTCTTTGTATCTGACGCTTTTGCTAAAGAGGCATCTCCCACCTTCACAAGAGAGAAAGAATAATCATACGCCATGTGATAATTATCTGTATCCTTGTGAAACATACCCTTGCGTAATACCAAAGCCTTGGTAAAAAAAGTAATGGCCTCTTCAATGTTCTTTTGAAGGAGTAAGGCATCTCCCTTATGATTATACGCTATGCTTAAATCTCGTTTGTATATGATATTATTTTCATCTTTTTCATGAAGTTTTTGGCGAATTTCCAAAGATTTTTCATAATATTCTTCAGACATTTCATTTTTTTGCATGAAATAAAGCGCTCCTACAGCTTCGTAAGAGTTGGCTAAATCTCTGAGAAAGCGTAAATTGTGCGGTGCTGCCTTACAAATATTCTCACGCTGCGTTAAAGACTGCATGAAAAAATGATGTGCTTTTTGAAATGAAAAAGCATCGCGACATGTATTATAAGTGCGAGCTATATGATCTAAGGTATAGCATTTCTCAACTTCCCAAGATATTACGTTTTCATTATCTTGTTGCAAAAGAGCATCAAAGATATCGAGAGCGTTATGATGCAACTGTAATGCTCGTTCCGTATTCCCCTGCATTCTTTCAGCTTCACCTGCATAGTCATAGATTTCTGCAGTTTTTTGTAAAAGCAAAGGAGATTTTTCTGGGCCTATGTTTTCCAGCATTTCCAAAGCGTGTGTATAGTCTTCCAAAGCTTTGCCACCAAAACCTTGTGTCAGCAAACACTGTCCTCTGCTGGCAAGAACAGCAGCGGTGAAGACGGTCATATGTGCATTCTGTGCAAGGGGTAGTATAAAGTTTAAGAGAGCCGTTATGAGTTCGACACATTTCCCTTCATGTCCAGTGCCTCGCAATATCTTGCTAACAAGGATTTCTGGTAAGCATAAAACATATGCCATATTCTCTTGATTCGAACTCCATAAAGTCAATGTAGGAAGCAGCTCTAAGAAGTAAGCCAACGACCAAGAAAGAGTACCGTCCTTATAATCTTCTGCTTTTTCCACAGCAATATCATGTAAAAGTTTGTAGAAAGAGCTCAAATCACTTTGTGGTAAAAGTTGCTTGTAAATAACTTCTCGCACCAATCGATGCATATGATAGATATTTTTGTTTTCTTGCTCTTGCCATAAACATAAACCATTACATTTACGCACAAGAGCAGACCATGGTTTTTTTAAGCCTTTTGAACGCATGGTTTTTGGATAGAGCATTTCCAAGGCTTCTTGAATCCATGGAGCAATTACATTTTCCGGAGCTAGAAGCGCCATGAGTTGCAAAGCATTTTTTTCTTCTGGAGTGAATTTTTCCAATGAAGGCAAAATGAGTTTTTCAATACTTTGAAGTGCCGTATAGTTTATATTTTTTGCCACTTCCGTCGTATGCTCCAGCACACTAAGTACCCCTTCGCTTGAGAGCTCTGTGGCAAAATCTTCATACGAAATATCTTCATTTTCTCGCAAAAAGGCCCCGCCCAATTGTATGCTTAAAGCGTGAGCACCAAGGCTACGAATAATTTTTATGACAGTGCTTTTTTCAGTATTTTTAAAAGGTCGCAAATAAGCAAGTGCGTCAAGTGCGTCTATAGTTTGCATACTTCCAAGACGTATGGGGATGGCGGTTGTTCCCAGTGAATGGCAAGCACACCGAGTGGTTGTGAGAATATGTACATTGTCATCTGCACGTATGATGGAAGCTAAATCTTTTTCTGCTAACACATCTATGTTATCAATATAGTCAAAAATGACTAAACATCGGCCGCCGGGTCTATGCTGTAGCCATTGCCAAATTTCTTGAAGGCGCATGCCATCATGGGAAGTGGTGCTTAGCTGCAAACTTAGCTCCGATGCTAACTTATAAAAACACTCCTTTAAACTTTCCATCCCTTCGCAATGTATGAGAAATCTACCTCCAGGATAGTCATAAGCAAAGGCATGACCATAAGCAATGGCGAGCGCTGTTTTGCCTTCTCCGCCCACACCATGAATGACGGGTACGCGTCCGCTTTGTGCCTTTGCAAAGCACGCACGAAGGGCTTTTAACTCATAAATACGTCCTCTAAAGTTCACATTGGGGCTTACAAATTGACCATTGTCAGATGTTGCACTTTCTACCTGCTGAATTTTTTTATGCAAAGTTGTGACAAAACCTTTTACTTGCTCTTGTCTTTGTGATTCGTCTAATTGCTTCCACGTTGTTATATCCATGAGTTGACGTGAAAACATATCTGCCATGCAAGCGTCTTCGTCCGTACTTTTATCTGCCCCCATAAGACTTTGCTGAAGTATATTTTCCTTTGTGAAAATATTTTGCGTAAATGTAAAATTTTCAATCCTTTGAAATGCATCAGGTATGTGCGTATAATACACAGGAAACAATGTGCTGCTTAAGCAACCGCGACTGCGCTCAACCTCACACCAAACGCGCCACTCCTTGCGACACCACTCTGAGGCCATATAACTTTCTGAAATAAAAGCCAGCATAAGGTGAGATTTTTTAAGACTCGTGTGTAAACATCTTTCCCAATCCTCTCCGTGCTCAATATCTTTTACATCAAAAAAAATGTTTAAAGCTGCGGAAAAAGTTTCTGTATAAACTTTTTCAAGCAAAGTCACAAAATGCTGTATTTCTGCATGGGTATTGTCAGCCCGCGCATAGCTGATAAAAATATGAAATGTATCTTTTTGCTGCGACATTTTCATCTCACAGAATTATTTTTTTATGAAAGTAAGTATCCTGCTAGTCCAATTTTCAGGAGCAGGAATGGTATTAGGCTGTAGGAAGCTTTGTGCCGCCGTGTTAAAGTCATCCTGCTGCCAAAGGCTTAAGTCTAAAGGTTCGCGAGAAATAATGAGAATAACATTTTCCTCGTGAGAACTCAGCTCCAAAAACATATTTTCGAGACTATGTTCCTTGTAAGGATGAAGCGTGTTTTGTATATTTACTAACGACGTAGGTGCAAGAATTGGAACAATTTGTCCGCCATCAGTGGCATTGAGTGCGTATATATAAAAATTTCCTCCGGAATTATTCATGAAAGAAAAGGAAAGTATTGTTCGCCCATTGTAGGATTGAGGGGGCGCGTTCTTTATCCCAGAAATTTGGTGTGAAGGTTTCCAAAATTCACCCTGGATATTTTTAGCCCCCAGCTCACCAGCCTTTGCCTGTGTCCAAACCTGTACATTCCATACGACATCTGGAAAGGCCGTGGCATTTTGTAAGGAACGCAGTCCCAAACTATGCGCATAGCCCAAAAGAGTTTTTTGTAATGCTTCACTCTCTTGTGGCAAAGTAAAATTCTTATGGCTTGTGGGCCTCGCAGTCTCCACAAGAGATGCTTGCGTATGATCTCCCTTGTTCGTTAAGGAAAGAGATAAAGAAGCCTGCTCTTTATTCTTTACCACTATGGCACTTTCTTCCAACAATGGCACCCATTCACGCTGAATACGTTCAGAGTCAAGTCCCGCCTCCAATGCAACATGGACAGAAACAGGGGGCAAAGCCAAAGATTTCTTTTCACCGCGAAATGTCGTAGCGGATTCCATCTCGGCAAAGGCAAAGGCCTTACTTACAGAACATGTATACAAGCAACAGACAAAAAGAAAAATAGACATCACATAATATTTTTGAGCTCTTTTAACACAATGATGAAAACGCATATCCTCTTCCTTTGTAAAAATAGTACAAAATATTGTGCACGCAAGAGGCACGCTTGCCTAAGAGTATCATCCCTCAAGCCCATGCTTCTGTATGCTTTTTCTATTTTCCTTACTACACTCTCTTAAGTATGCGTAAGGCTTAAGACTAAGTCAAGTGATGCTTCAGCACTTTAAGAATCATTTTTTTGCTATACTAAGATGTTATCAAAAACGTATACCGTTGTTCTGCGTAATTATTTCTTTACAAAACAAATAATTACTTGTTACAAAAAAAAGCACATAAAGATAACTATTTAATATGTTTTATGATACATATTGTTTAAATCCTGTATAGCGCCCCATTGTCGTGAACTCTATTTCAATGAAGAGGTAAGATATGCATGCATTTTTCAAAATTATTTTCATTTGTATTTTCATGGGAAGCATTTTTCCCTCTTCCCCTCTCGCTTTAGCGTCCACTTCCCTTGAAGCGCTAAAAATAAAAGCAGAAAACGCCTATACTCGACAAAAATATGATCAAGCCCAAGCCTTATATGGCACGCTTGCCGAGCGTTATAAGCAGGAAAAAGGAGCTCATGCCGTTGAAACTTTTATAGCCCGTAGAGAGTTAATTAAAAGCGTGCGAGGCAATGGTCATTATAAACAGGCTCAAAAACTTTTTTCCGAACTTATCAAAGAGCAAGAACAAATCTTGGGCAAAGAACATAGACAAACCTTGCTTAGCAAAATTTCTGAAGCGGAAAACTTTTATTATTTAGGTGATGTTCGAAAATTCCTCCAACAAGCAAAAGAAGTTCATGCTTTACAAGAACGCGTTATGGGGCCACATCACGAAGACTCCCTAGACTCTAAGAGCAATATCGGCTCTGCCCTCTTTGCCCTGGGAAAAAATCACGAAGCGCAAAAGGTTTGGCAAGAAGCACTGGCGCAAGCAGAAAAGCATTTGGGAAAAGAGCATCGTTTAACCCTTCACCTCCAAATATCCCTTGCTGTCATGCAATCCGTATTTGGGAATGTGCAAAAAGCTTTAGCTATGTATGAGGTGACTCAGTCCATTGCAGAAAAAAATCTCCATAGGCAAGACAGTCTTTTACTTAATCTGTACAATAACATAGCTACAGCTCACAAAAAATTGGGTCAGAATGCCAAAGCAGAAGAGTTTGAAGCAAAGGTGGAAGAAATAGAAAGTGGTATTTTTAAAGAAGACCATCCAAAAGAATTACTAGCTCGCTATAAAAAGGCCTTTTCTCTCACAGAAAAAGGACAGTATGCAGAAGCAAAAATAGCTGCACAGGATATTCTTGCACGCCAACAAGGCATATTGGGAGAGCTACACGAAGACACCTTACACACACAATTGCTTCTCCTCAATTGTCTTATATCTTTATATCAAATAGACCAAGCTCATGACATATTACAAGAAGTAATTCCGCGCATTAAAGAAAAATTTGGTGAAGATCACAAGTTTACTCTGTATTATTTAGCTAAACAAGCAACGCTGTACTATAGCACAGGTAAGCTGCAAGAAAGTTTACACATTTTAACAGATATTGTTCTTCGCTTTGAACGCACCTTTGGAAAGAGCCATTATGATACATTGGGAGTACGCGAAAATTTACTGCATGTGCAAAATGATTTGGGTCAGAATAAAAATATGGCAGAATCTCTGCAAAGTTTGGTGCTTCACCTAGAACGTTCTTTGGGAAAATTGCACCCGCAAACGCTCACTGCACGCCAAAATTTAGCTTTACAATTACTGAAAGATGGGCAACCCAGCAAAGCCTTTGCCCTTTTAGAATTCACCCATAAAGATGCCATTAAAGCCTTAGGAACTAGTCACGAAACTACCATAACTATTGCACATAATTTAGCTAGCACCTATGCCTCCATGGGGGAAAGTAGTAAAGCAGAAAAACTTTTTTTAGAAACCCTACACCATGCAACAAAAATGTATGGGGAAAAGCACCCCACGACATTGAAAATTAAATCACAGCTGGCAGAATTACAAAGCAAGCCCACTTCAGCTGCGCAAGCTTTAGCCATAAGTCAGAAGTTATATGAAGATACCAAGACGAAATTGGGAGAATATCATCCTGATACGCTCATGCAACTCAATAACCTTGCTGCTCATTATGGTGAGTTGTATAATTTTGAAACGGCACGAGAGCTCTTAGAAAAGGCTTTACCCCCTGCCATCATAGCTCTAGGTAAATATCATGAGACTATTCTTGGTATGCAAAAAAATTTAGCAGATATTTATTTACTATTGGGAAAAAATGAAGAGAGAGAACATATATATAAATCTCTTCTTGCATCATATAAAGAATCAAAATCAGCACATAATGAAAACTATGTCACATTACTCATGGATTATGCTGACATGCTAATGCAAAAAAACAATATTGCCGAAGCCATTAAAATTTTTGAATATACCTATCATGGGCAAGTAAAAAAGTTTGGTAAATATAGTGAGCAAAGCTACAAACCTCTTAGCCTTATGCACGATGCCGTACTTTCACAGCTCAAAATACTTCGTGAATATATAAAAACTCCCCTCCCCGCGCCAGACCAAAAAGCTTTGCAACAAGCGCATACAAAATTGGAAAAAACATACAAAATTTTAAGCGTTGAAAGACTCTGTCGCCATATGCTTCTGCATGCAAAGGATGATGTAAATAATGCGCAATTTTTTGCTCTCATTGGCGGATCTTTTGCCATGCTAGAAGAGATTCCTTTAGGAATTTTATTTAATAAAATGGCACTTATTGCATCACACAAACAAAGAATACGTCAAGTTGGGCTTGCCAGAGAATTACAACAAACGTACACGCATACCCAACAATATTCGTATCAATTGCTTATGCTTTTATTAGCGCAGCAAAATCGCACTCGTGAAGCTTTTTATGTCTTAAACGCCCTAAAAAGAGATGAACTTGACGATGTTTCTTTTTTAAATTTTGATCAAGAAAATTCAGAATGGGCTTTTTTTTCTAAGTTAGAAAAGGCTCACTATCAAGTGCACCTTGACATGGCGGAACAGTTTCATACCTTAGGGCAAGAGATTCGTCGCTTGGAAAATAGAATAGAAACATTCACAGAAACAGAAAAAAAATTGCTGAAATTGCATTATGAAAGTGTGGATGTAATGAAGGCAACCTATTTACACTTATTGGAAGAGATGCAAAGACAACTCACAGTGAGCCCTAAAAATTTGGAAACACAGGCCACTGAGGAGAATATTCAAGAATTACAAAATATTTTAAAAAATGAAAAAGACAGCCTTTTTATTCATACAGCCGCGACACCGCAGCAATTTCTTATTTTTGTAACTGGCGCTGACGCTTTTGAAATGCATACGGTTGCCATTTCTCATGAAAGTATGAAAGAGCTCATCTGGCAATTTCGAGATGCCATAACAAATCCTCATTCCGACCCTCGCCCCACAGCTCAAAAACTCCATGATGTCATTATTACCCCCCTTATTCCAACGCTAAAACGCCTTGGAGCAAAAAAACTTGTTTTCTCCCTTGATGGAGACTTACGCTATATTCCCATGGGCGCGCTGTATGACGGAAAACAATGGCTAGTAGAAAAATTTTCCATCAGTACCATGAGCGATGCTGTGCGTGGAAAATTAGTATCTCCAGAAACAATACCACTTGGCATTGTTGCCATGGGGGTAACAAAAGCTCTTGCCGGATATGGCGCCTTACCTCATGTAGAAGCTGAATTGCAATACATTGTTAAAGAGCAAAATGCCGGCATTATCGATGGTAAGATGTTACTTGATGAACAATTTACACGGCATGCGCTCCTTACGCATTTAAAAAAGGCTCCCCCCATAGTTCATGTGGCAAGTCATTTTCACTTTGATCATACAGAACAAAAAAAATCTTTTCTTTTGCTTGGCGATGGCAATACTTTTACCATGGGGGATATGTTTTCTTCGCAAGACAAGAGTTTATTTCAGGGGGTAAAGCTATTAACACTTTCCGCTTGTGACACGGCTTCCGGCATAAAAATGGGAGATGGAAGAGAAATTGAAAGCTTTGGAGCTTTGGCTCAGCGTCATGGAGCCTCTGCCGTATTAGCTACACTTTGGCCTGTGGCAGATGCAGCAACGGCAGTTTTCATGCAAGAGTTTTACGCACAAATGGATCATAAAAACAAGGGAAAAGGAGAAGCATTGGCACAAACACAACGCTCTTTTTTGCAGGGAAATGTAACTCCTAGCAAAGCGCATAAGCAACTTTCTCAGCGTGGTAAAGTTCTAACGCTTTCATCTTCATCGCAAAAGCAGCCTGAAACGTTGGGCTGGATGCATCCGTATTTTTGGGCGCCCTTTGTTCTTATGGGGAATTGGCAGTAAGTATAAAAGTAAAGATTGTATATTTTACAGTAATGACAAAAAAACTGTACGAAAAATGCAATAATACCCAGTAAATGGTTCTTCTTAGTCGTCCTCGGCTCCACCCAATAATGCCTTACTTTTTTCGTTATACTATTTAGTGCAAATACTTCACGTAAAGGCCTTGCATAACTACTTATGCAAGGCCTTATGGGGTTAATGTATTAACGTAATGAATATTAATAAGTTAAAAATAAATCTTACGTTGTTTTAGCATTTTTCTTAAGTCAGTTCTGTAAAAACATCCGTAGTTAGGCAGAACCTATTTCAAGTTTGGTAGCTTCTACTAAGATGGTAATATTATCTGCTTCGTTGGTAAATTCCATAAACTCTCTGCCGCCGATGGTTTGCGAGCCTTCCGATGCCGTCCACGAGCTTCCTTCTTGGTTCACAAGCCAGTTACCTTCAGCATCTTGCGCACCAGCATTTTGCAGTACTTCTTCTGTGGAGGTTCCGGCCACATCTCCAGCAATGACAACTTCCATATTATCAATGGAACCATCTTGCATTTTATCTTTTACAGCTTCGAGGCTGGCGTTATCTATCAAGAGCACGTCCATGTCAGTACCGTCCACATCCATGCCGCCATCTACTAAGATGTCGTCCATATCCATACGAATGACATCATTACCGCTGCCACCAAGTAAAATATCGCTGCCTTCGCCACCGCTTAAATAGTCATCGCCGCTACCACCAAGCAGTATATCATTGCCGGAGCCACCGCTTAGATGGTCATTGCCTCCAAGGCCAAGAAGTAAGTCATTACCAGAGCCACCATAGAGATTATCATGGCCATCCGTATCGCTTTCCATGGCTGCAGCGGCGTCTATGAGAGTTCCTACTTCAGCAGCTTGAGCCGCATCATGCAGGTTAATGACAAGGTCTTGAGCATCATCGCCTGTATTTTCTAAAGCATCAGCACTATACTCTTGGCTTTGTTCTGGACTCATGCCCAATTGTTCAGCAAAAGCTTCAAGTTTATCAGCATGGCCATCGCCCATGAGCACATCATCTCCGCCTTGCCCATACACTAAATCATCTCCGGCGCCGGTAACAAGAAGATCCGGATCATTTGCTAAACTACTTGCTAAGTCTTGCTCTAAAATCCACTCTGGGTGATTTTGCATGTATTCAATGAGATCTTTATCACTGACTTCATAACCAAGCATGGACTCCAAGGCAGCTTTTAAAACATCTGCCCCCATACCACCTAAAGCCACGTCATCGCCAGACCCGGTGATACCCACACTGGAAGAAAAGGTGGTGGTAGTGGTCTCCCCTGTTTCAGGATTGAACATATCTTTAATATTAGAGTCAGTTATAATGGTGGCATCGCCATCAGAGTCATACTTATCAAGTGTTCCCTTACTTACACCGCTACCTATGCCAATGGCATGTATTTTAGAATCAGAGTCTTCAATATCATTACCATTCTCATCTTTGAGGCCCATGGCTTTTTCTAGTGCTAAATAGGCTTCATCTCGTCCTATTTCACCCGCTGTGGGAGCACCATCAGACATGAAGAATGTTTCATTGATGGCACCATTATCGCCTAGGCTTTCAAACCATTCTGCAGCCGAGCTAAAACCTTTACCATAGCATGTTCCCCAGTGAAAACCTTCGTCTCTGCCATCGAGACTAGAACCATCACTATCCCCTTTCACTTGACTATCATAAAGCGCTTTGAGCTGATCAAGAATGTCTGCTTTTAAATCAGCTTCACTGAGCCCTTCTTTAAAACTTAAGACAATGTCAACGCCGTCATTTTCATTATTTATCTGACTGCCATTATACCATTGACCTTGTTCACCAGAATATCCCCAAAAAGTGGTAAGCAATATGTTAACATTACCACCTAATTCACTATTACCGTGGGAGAAAAGCGTAGTTTCCACAAAATCATAAATAGCTTCCAGCGCTTGCCCTAGGCGGGTAGCTTCATCACCAGCTTCTATAATATTTCCACTTTCTGTCACTGTTCCCTTTATATCATGATTAGCGTCATCATACATGGAACCAGAAGTATCTAAAATAAATGCAATATTATAATCTTGTCCCGGCGTAAATTGTGAGCCTGAGCCTTCAACTCCCACAAGGTCACTGGAGGTATCTTCTTTGCTTTGAGTGGCTGTAATATCAAAGCTCGTGGTATCGCCATCGGCATCTTTCACCATAAAGCTTTGCGTTTTGCTCCCCTCTTCTGGAACATCTGTAACCTTGGCTGTCCAAACGGGATTGGGTTCGGAACTCGTAGGGTCTGCATAATTGCTCAGCTCTGTTCCATCGGCGCCTGTTAAGGTGGTGGTCACTTTACCAGAAGCATCCGGCTCACTAAAGCTTACAGTGCCACCGTCAGAGCCTATCCACTCTCCACTTTCAAAGGTAAAGGTGCTGCCATCGTCAAAAGTAATGCTTTTTCCTTCACCATCGTCTGCACCAAAGTCTATGCGTACTAAAGTGGTGGCCACATCAGAATCTGTGGTGGTGTTCAGGCTTTTTTCAACTTCCGGGGCATCGTCTTTGATTTTTACATCAAGGGTAATGTCGTGTGGGTTTCCAGCTGCATCGTTAACAACAACTGTTACGCGACCACTATTTGTTAAGTCCTGAAGGCTACCATCTTTAGAGCTGTTATGATCAACATTGTCTTTGAGCTCCACTGTGATGCTACCGTCTTTATTCACTGTGGCATTACCAACCACCTGATCACCTACTTTTACTTCATAGGTACCTTCAGGAGCTGTATTATTCTCACCGAGCCAATCAGCTTTATCCACGGTTATGGTAGCACCTGTGTTTGTGCCGTCCTCATTGGTGCCCGTGCCTTGGCTAAGGCCTGCTTCCCCAACGACAAAATCAGAATCGTCAATGGTAGGTGCGCCTTGCTGATTGATTGTGACAGAAACATCCTGCTGTACACTATCGCCATCAGCATCGGTGGCTACAATGGTGAACTCTGCAATGGTTCCCTTAGGTACATCTGGAGCAGCAGTGAAAGTGAATTCACCATTGCCGTCAAAATTAATATGACCACCATCTACAACCCAGCCCTTGCCGTCTTCAAAGATGGACCCTTCCACGCTAAAAGCATCGTTGCCTTTACCGTCTGCGCCAAAATCCACATCAAGAGAACCCGTTACAGAACCACCTTCGGTGACGCTGTCAAGATCGGTAAAGTTTTCAATTTCTGGGACATCGTCCACAATGTTAATGACAATATCTTCAGAAGTAGTGGAGTCACCATCTTCATCGGTGATGGTCACTTTGAAAGACTCGGCTTCCTTAGCAAGGGTGCCATCTTCTGTACTGCCATGGTCAAAACTCTTATTTTGTTCATAGCTATACTCAAGGCTAGAGCTACCATCTGTACCTGGTTCAGTGGGGCGCGTAAAAGTTAAGGTACCGTATTCGGTTTCAATTTGAGCTTGATCGCTTTCGCTAAAGTTCAGTGCATGCTCTGTGCCATCATCAAGGGTAATGGTTATTTTTTGATCATCAATGGAGCCGTCACCGGGGATAAATTCTAGGGAGCCTGTGCTGGAAGCATCTTCGAGCCCCATATTTTCTTCTGTCACAGTCATGTCAGAGCTGGCAGTTATGGAAGCGCTTTTACTGCCCTGCGCTGTGATGGTCAGCGAATTGGAAGAGCTATCGCCGTCTTTATCGGTGACGGTATAGTTAAAGGTAAAATCTTCCGTTTGCCCTTCTGTAAGGCTATTATCCGTATAATCAAAGGTATAGCTTCCATCGGGATGAATGGTAATGGACCCTTTATCCGATTCAAACTTAGCTAACTCATTGTCAGAAGCTGTCCACCCCTCGGGGACACTCCACCCTTCCATGCCTGACTCAGGTAAGGTGACAGAGCTCAAGCTTCCACCATCGGCGCCCATGTCATCATTATCTAAGATATTTCCACCAATGGAAGCATCACCTTCGGTAATGGTATTGCTATCTTGCATAGTTTCTGGAGCATCGTCCACAATGGTAATGACAATGTCTTCAGAAGTGGTGGAATCGCCATCACCATCGGTTATGGTCACCTTGAAAGATTCAGTGACGGTGTCGTCCTCTGCCTTGCTATGATCAGCACTTTCATTTTGCTCATACTCATATTCAAGGGTGGAACTACCATCTTCACTCGGTTCAGTGGGGCGCGTAAAGGTTATGGTTCCGGATTCAGTTTCCACTTTAGCTTGATTGTTTTCATCAAATTCCAACTCATGCTCGGTGCCATCTTCCAGGGTGATAGTCACTTTTTGGTCATGAATTCCACCATCGCCGGGGGTAAATTCCAACTTACCTGAAGCAGAAGGTCCCTGCCCTACGGAGTCATCGCGACTGGTAAGATTTGTATCGGTGCCAGTGATGCTAGGCGCGTTATCGTCTGTATCTTCTGGGTTACTAGAGTCTATAGGTGGTGTATTTTTTTGTTCGTCATTTCTTTGGGCTGTGGTTGAAAAACGTGCTTGATTGGTAATTTCATCCAAAGAGGTGGCACCGCTGGAAATGGCACTGGCTATGATATCGGGATATTCTTGATCAAGGCGTCCCGTACGATCAATGCCGTCGAGCAATGTTCCCTGCACAAAGTCCACACTGGAACCACTACCTTGAGCTCCGGCGGCACCAGCTGCAGGCATCAGTTCTTCATCAAGAGCCGCAAAAAAAGCCTCGCCAGGGATAACTTCGTCGCCAATGACAAATTCCGGCATGGTCTCCGCATCGTAGGCTTGATAAAAGTTATCTAAGGAAAGCTGAGATCCATCTTCAAAGCTAATGGTAAGATTATCACCTTCACGTGTAAGTGTGGCTTCGCTAGGGTCAAAATTCAAAACGAGGCGGTCTTCACTTTGAGGGGTAAGGGTAATTGATTGACCTGCAGCAGGCTTTTGTAATGCAATGTCAGCCATGACTAAATCCTTTTTAAAAATACCTTTGTTTTAAGCACGCAAAAAAACATGCTTAGACGCAAAAAAACAAAGACATCTCATATGTCGTTAAATATTTGGAGATATAAGGCATGTGACATGTAATATCACATAACGAGGAAAAAATCCTCAGGCACAAAGAGTTTTTTGTTGCCCGCAAGTTACACTACAAAAAGTGCAACTAGTAAACCTAAGGAGCATCACGGCCCACACGTAAGTACGTAATTCACACTTAGATGTGAAAATTGCTCTTGTCAATATATTTTTTACTAGAGATATTGACATTGATAAAACTCCTCACGTTAGGTATTTAATTGGTTTGTATACTGTTATCAATATCTTGCTTCCTTTTGATGCCGCACAATGAACAGCTCAAAACTTTTCCCTTTCCCCACGACATTCACAGCAAATGTATCATCTTAAACTACAGTAAAAAAATCATAGATATTTTTTATAGTACATTTTACGATGAATACAGAAAAAACCATGTGTTGTTTATAAACACAAAAGCATAACACGCCACTTTTTGCCGCATTCCTTGACTTTTAATTCATACCAATTTACATTTTTATTTTATATACTTTTTTATTTAATAAAATTATTAAGTAAGTTTAAGGGGGAAACATGAGTAAGAAAGAAATGCAAATTGAAGATATGTCTATTTGGGAAGATGCCCAAAAAATGCTTATAAAAGCCAAAGCAGACGGTGTGGAAACTGCTTGGGATAGGCTAGCCCAACAAACGCCCCATTGTACCTTCTGTGAACTTGGAACCACCTGTAAAAACTGTATTATGGGCCCCTGTCGTATTAGTGCCAAAGCTACCCCAGGCGGCAAGCTATCGCGCGGGGTGTGTGGTGCAGATGCCGATGTTATCGTGGCGCGCAACTTTGGGCGTTTTGTGGCTGGTGGTTCTGCAGGACATTCTGATCATGGTCGTGATGTACTTGAAGCTTTTGAAGCAGTGGTGGAAGGACATACTAAGCACTATACCATAAAAGAAGAAAAAAAATTACTACAAGTGGCCAATGAAGTGGGCATTGACACAGAAAATAGGTCGCTTAATGATATTGCTAAAGAACTAGTCGATGTATTTTATTCTGACTTTGGTAGCAGAAGAAAATCCATTAGCTTTATCACTCGTGTACCTGAAAAACGCCGCCTAATTTGGGAAAAATTAGGTATTACCCCTAGAGGTATTGACAGAGAAATAGCAGAAATGATGCACAGAACCCATATGGGTTGTGATAATGACGCCCCCAATACATTGCTACATGCCGCAAGGTGTTCTTTAGCAGACGGATGGGCCGGTTCCATGATTGCCACAGAATTGTGTGACATTATGTTTGGAGTACCAAAACCTCGCATGTCCACTGTCAATCTTGGTGTTATTAAGGAAGAAACGGTTAATATTTTAGTGCATGGCCATAACCCTGTGGTCTCAGAAATGATTCTTGCCGCAGCACGTGATCCTAAAATGATTGAAAAGGCTAAAGCCCATGGAGCACAGGGAATTACCGTGGCAGGCCTTTGCTGTACAGGCAATGAAGTGCTCATGCGTCAAGGCATTCCGCTTGCTGGTAATCATCTTATGACCGAGCTTGCCATTGTTACCGGGGCTGTTGAAGCTATTGTTGTTGACTATCAATGTATTATGCCAAGTCTTGTGCAAGTGGCGGGCTGCTATCATACACGATTTATTGATACGGCTGAAAAAGCACGTTTTACTGGCGCAACACACTTTACTATTCACCCGCACAATGGGCGTGAAGAAGCTGAAAAGATAGTACAAATGGCCATCGATGCCTATGTAGAACGCGATAAAAATCGTGTGGAAATTCCTGTGGGGCCAGTGGAACTTATGACTGGTTTTTCCAATGAAGCCATCATCGAAGCCCTTGGAGGCACAGCAGCACCACTTATTGACGCCATTAAAGCCGGTAGCGTGAGAGGGGCTGTGGCTGTGGTTGGTTGTAATAACCCAAAAGTTAAGCAAGACTCTGCCAATGTGGCTCTTATTAAAGAGCTTATTAAGAAGGATATCTTAGTACTTGTAACAGGTTGTGTTACAGGGGCTGTGGGTAAGGCTGGCTTACTTTTACCGCAAAGTGCTGAGCAAGCAGGAGATGGGCTGAAGGCTGTATGTAATGCCCTTGGAATCCCTCCGGTACTACACATGGGGAGCTGTGTGGATAATGCTAGAATTATTCATCTTTGTGCTTTGCTAGCCAATGCTTTAGGTGTGGATATTTCTGACTTACCAGTGGCCGCATCAGCCCCTGAGTGGTATTCAGAAAAAGCCGCTGCCATTGGTCTTTATGCCGTATCTAGTGGTATTTACACACACCTTGGCTTGCCGCCCAATATTCTTGGATCGGCAAAAGTGACAGATCTTGCTGTAAACGGTCTTGAAGATTTGGTTGGTGCCACCTTTGCCGTGGAAGCAGACCCCATTAAAGCTGCAGAACTTATTGATAAGCGTATTATTCAAAAACGCGTGGCCTTAGGTCTACAAGCGTAATTACAACAATGGGATTTGGAGGATAATACTTCTAAATCCCGTATTTTTAACACAAACGGTAAAATATATGAAAATTGCAGTGGCTGGAAAAGGTGGCGTAGGCAAGACAACAATAGTTGCTTTATTGGCAGATTATCTTGCTGCCAAAGGAGAATCGGTGTGGTTAGTTGATGCCGATACGGCGCAATGTCTAGGGCAAGCCTCAGGCCTCACTTCTGACCAAATTCCAGAACCACTTATGGAGCGCGAAGCCTTACTTGCTGAACGAATTTATCCAGCGCAATCTGGTGTGATGGATTTAAACCCCAATGTGAGCGACCTCCCTCAAAGCTTATCCGTGGCTTTACCCGTGGAACACCTCAAAGACGCTGCCGAAAAGCGTCTCTTAGTCATGGGCGGCGTACAAGCTGGGGCTGGCTGTGCTTGTGCAGGTAATGCCTTACTTAAGGCTCTTTTAGCGCATTTGGTGCTTGAGCGAAACGAATGGGTTTTAGTTGATATGGAAGCTGGGGTTGAGCATTTAGGTCGTGGTACTGTGGCGCATGTGGATTACTTACTTGTAATTTCAGAACCAAGCATACGCGCATTGGAAACAGCAGCACAAGTGGGCACTATGGCTAAAGAACTAGGCCTACATAAGCAAATTCTTATTCTAAACCAAGCCGAAACAACTTTATGTCAAGATTTACCACATCTTGACGGACTACCTGAAATTTGTCTCGCCATGCCACGTTTAACTGCGCTTAAAAAAAGACAGTTATATTCGCCAAGTGTTATTAATTTGATAGAAGATGAAGTAAGTATTCATGCCTTTTTTCATACATTATATAAACACATGTGTGAATCATAGATATGAATTCACTTTGCTGAAATATCTTTATGATACTGCAAATACACATTTATTATTATTTTACTTCACAACAAAATATAACTAAGGAAAGTGAAAATGAAAGAAGCTTTACTCATTATTGACGTACAAAATGATTATTTCATGGGCGGTAAATATCCTTTATGGAATGCAGAACAGGTTTTAGAGAAAATAAAGATTGCTATAAAAAAAGCTCATGAAAAAAATATACCCATCGTGCTTATAGAGCATATTGTACCAAAAGAAGCAGGTGGACTTGCACCCTTCTTTAATGAAGACACAGAAGGAGCAAAGATTCAAAAAGATATATTGGCGCATGCTCCTCAAGCTAAAATCGTTACAAAGCACTTTGCCGACGCTTTTTATCAAACCAATCTCGATGCAATACTTACCGAACTTGCAGTGGAAAAAATTATAATTTGCGGTATGATGACACAAAATTGCGTGACTCATACTGCACTTTCAAAGCAAGCAGAAAAATACACCGTGAGCATTATCCCAGAATGTACCACAACTGTGGATGAATTGCTCCATAATATTGCATTGCACGCCATATCAACCAGAGTAGCCTTTGAAAACGTATAAATTAATTTTTTAATGGGTAGGTAAGCATTAAAGGAGGAGAAGGAGTCTAGTACCCCTTTTCCAATTTCAAATTAATGCATAAAATATAAGTAGCATCGCAATAAAGGTGAATGCTTCTCTATGCCAGTTACTGCACCATTACAGTGTGATATATTTACAAAACTTTACAGGTATTGCTTCTCTCAACGCTTTACCTTATGTATATCATTCTTGCCATTATTTTATTATACAAACAGTCACCAAGGAGACAACTTTGCCAGAAGATCGCGAAAATAAAATTAGTTGCAGTAATTTTACCAATGAAATGGAAGTAGCGCTTGAAGTTATTTCTGGAAAATGGAAATCTACCATTATCTGGAATCTTTATCTTGCAGAAAAAATTCGCTTTAATGAATTTTTTAAAATAATTCCAGGCATTACACAAAAGATGCTTACTCAGCAACTGCGTAAACTTGAAGATAATAAATTGGTAACGCGCACTGTTTATCCATCCACACCGCCCACGGTTGAATATTCTCTAACGCCGCTGGCTCAGGACGTTATTCCTATTTTAGAGAATTTAAATCAATGGGGAAAAAAAGTTATACAATCTTACACTCGCTAAAACCATACTTCACGTATCGCAACTCTCTAAATTACCACACATTCACTAGGCACCAAAAAGTGCCTTTCCTACCTTTTTGTTTTTACCAAACAATAAGGTGCCTTCTTGTGCGCTTGCATTTTTATGCCTATATAGCATCAAACGCTGAGCGTTATTTTTTACAAAGAGGACTTATAATGAAAAGATTTACCATTCCAAGAGATGTATACTTTGGCGAAAATGCTTTAGAGCAATTGAAAAACCTTACAGGAAAAAAAGCCATCCTCGTTATTGGTTCTGAGAGAATGATTCAAGACGGTACCACAGGTTTAGTACAAGCGTACCTGAAAGAAGCTCAAATAGATAGCACCATCTTTTGCGGTATTGAAGCAGACCCAAGCGTTGCCACCGTCATGCGCGGTGTAGCTGCCATGAATGAATATCAACCAGATCTCATCATAGGCATTGGTGGTGGCTCTCCCATTGACGCGGCCAAAGCCATGTGGATTTTCTACGAAAATCCTGAATTCACTTTTGAAGAAGCAGCCAAACCCTTCAACTTACCTACATTGCGTAAAAAAGCCTCTTTTGTGGCCATCACAACCACCAGTGGTACTGGTACAGAGGTGACTGCATTCTCCATCATTACCGATGAAAAAACCGGTACTAAATATCCCATTGCAGACTTTAATATTACTCCAGACGTGGCCATTGTGGACACCAATTTAGTAAAAAGCCTTTCTCCGCTTTTAGTTGCCAATACCGGTATGGATGCCATCACCCACTCTTTAGAAGCTTATGTTTCCGTCATGGCTAATCCCATTACCGATTCCTTGGCTGTTAGCTCCATTGAAATGATTGTGAACAACGTTGTTGACTCTTACAATGGCCAAGAAGAAGCCAGAAAAGAAATGCACATTGCCCAGTGTATGGCCGGTATGTCTTTCTCCAATGCCATCTTGGGTATTGTACACTCCATGGCACATAAAACAGGCAGAATCTTTGACATTCCTCACGGTTGCGCTAACGCCATATATCTTCCTTTTGCCATTAAATATAATGCACAAGAAGCAGGCGAACGTTATGCACGTATAGCTAAATACCTTGGCCTTAATGGTTCCACCACTGAAGAACTCGTAGATGCACTTATTGCCAAAATCATTGAAATGAAAGAAAAAATGAATATGCCCAAAACTCTGCAAGAGTTTGGCGTGGATGAAAAATCCTTCTTGGCACAACTAGACGACATTGCCGTAGCCACCGTAGGCGATCCTTGCACAGGTACCAACCCCAGAAGCATTGATGCCGCCACCATGGCCAAGCTTTTCAAATGCGCCTATTACGGTGAAAAGGTAGATTTTTAATAAAATATCTGCTTAAGGAAGGACTAGATCGGCCTTAAAATAATTAAGGCCGATCTTACTAAAATTTAAACTCAAAGCTTCCTTTCTGCGCTTTTTTATATCTAAAATAACGCATGGAAATATCACCTTCCAAAGGCTTTTCCCCATCCATCATGATAAAAGAAGCATTTGAAACCAAAAACTTTTTGTCTTGGCTTCTGTGCTCTGCTCCTTCATACACTTTACCATTGGTATTAACGGCGTAAAAATAAATATGCGAAATAACTGTGGAAAGTTCTTTGCGTATACTTGTGTAAGCAGGAATAGTAAGCCAACCGAAAGTAAGCCATGCGGATTCTTCCGTATCATAATAACGTACAGCTAAAGAAACATCGCCCGAAGTATAGTTATGCAAACTCAAAGGAATTTGTGTTGCCGCCATGACTGCAATAGAATTTACATGCATGCACAAAGCTAAAACCATACTGACTAAGGAAAGTTTATATTTCATAAGAATTCCCTATACATTTTCCATCAGCACACTTAAATAAAAGCCTTATATTAATATAAAGTTTTACTTTAAGTTTTTCACAAAAAAAAGCCTTTCTCTAAAGAAAAGCTTTTCTTGTGGTAATGTTATGCTTTTTTCACAAATTCTGATTTCAAATTCATGGCGCCAAATCCTGTGATTTTACAAGATATATTATGCCCTGCTTCGTCAACCAATTGAATATTCTTCACTAAAGTGCCTTGCTTTACAGGTTGCGAGGCTCCTTTTACCTTCAAATCTTTAATAACAACCACAGAGTCACCATCTTGCAATGGCGTACCATGGGCGTCCATAACTTTTATGGAACCTTCTGTATTTGCTTGAGCGGCATCATTTTCTGTCCATTCATGCGAACATTCAGGACAAACAAAAACAGCACCATCATGATACGTATAGTCACATTGGCATTGTGGACAAGGTGGGATTTCAGTAGACATGCATACTCCTTATGCTATTCACTATGAT
>CAYJLO010000040.1:0-26775 GCA_964370835.1 uncultured Desulfovibrionaceae bacterium | reverse complement strand
TGATGGTATTAAGCCTATGGGTATCGTCCGTTTCATTCGATGCCTCCCACGCTTTGGAAAGGATTTGTTGGTGCTTCGGCAGACGAATCTTTTTTTTTGTGCTGCCGTCCGTATGAATCTTTAATGGGAGGTAGTCATGACTACAGCGTATAAAGGCAAAATTGCCAGAATTAACCTTACCACCGGTGTTGTTGCTCCAGAAGCAGTGAATTTGGCCACAGCGAAAGAATTTATTGGTGGTCGCGGCCTTGGCACAAAAATTTTATATGATGAAGGTGTAGCCAAAGTTGAGCCTTTATCGCCCGACAACAAGCTTGTCTACCTCACTGGCCCTTGCACTGGCACCACTTCCCCCACATCCGGCAGATACATGGTTATCACCAAATCCCCTTTGACTGGCATGATTGCTTGCTCTAACTCTGGCGGTATTTGGGGAGCTAAGCTTAAATATGCCGGCTGGGATGGTCTTATTGTGGAAGGTAAGTCTGAAAAGCCTGTATACCTTGCCATCGAAGATGATAAAATCCAAATCCTCCCTGCCGATGACTACATGGGCATGACCTCTGAAGATATTGATGATAAACTCAAAGAAATTTACCCTAAGAGCTCAGTGCTTAACGTGGGGCCTGCCGGTGAAAATGAATCTTTGTTAGCTTGCATTATGAATGATAAAGACCGTGCCGCCGGTAGAAGTGGCGTGGGCGCTGTCATGGGTAGCAAAAATTTAAAAGCCATTGTTGTCACATCTTCTTCCAGCAAAGTGGAAGCTTTTGATGATGAGGCTCTTAAAGCTGTGAACAAAGACTGCCTTGGTATTTTAAAAGCACACCCTGTCACTGGTGAAGGGCTTGGTGCTTATGGCACAGCTGTTTTGGTGAATATCATCAATGGCATTGGTGCTTTTCCCACCAACAACTGGCAAGGTGCCTATTCTGATTTTGCCGATAATATCTCCGGTGAAGCTTTAAAGGAAAATCACATCGTTAAGCAAGGTTTTTGCCATCGTTGCTCCATCGGTTGTGGCCGCATCATTGATTTGAATGGCAAAATAGTGGGTGGCCCTGAATATGAAGTATTATGGGCCTATGGCGGTAGCTGCGGCGTAAACGATTTACCTGCCATCAACGAAGCTAATTTCTGGTGTAATGAATACGGTCTTGATGCCATTTCCACACCTTGCACCATCGCCGCTGCCATGGAACTTTATAAAATTGGTGCTATTAAAGAAGAAGAATGCGACGGCGTGCCTTTAGAGTTCGGTAGTGCCAAAGCCATTGTGGAATGGACCAAGCGCATGGGCGAAGGCAAGCTTGAGCTGGCTAAGCGCATGGCTGACGGTAGCTACAGATTATGCGAGCATTATGGCCACCCTGAACTTTCCATGAGTGTAAAAAAACAAGAACTTCCTGCGTATGATGCACGTGCCATACAAGGTATTGGTTTAACTTATGCCACATCTAACCGTGGCGGCTGTCACGTGCGCGGCTATGTGATTTCCCCTGAAGTCTTGGGTATTCCAGAACAATTGGATAGAACTGCCACCGAAGCCAAAGCCTTCTGGGTAAAAATATTCCAAGACTTAACAGCCGTTATTGATAGCATGGGCTTATGCTTATTCTCTTCTTTCGCTTTGGGTGCGCCGCAATACGCAAGCTTACTCAATGCTGCCACTGGTACCAATTATACGCCTGAAGAGCTCATCACCGTTGGCGAGCGCATTTACAATATTGAGCGTATGTTTAACCAAGAAGCTGGTATGAAACCGGAAGATGATACATTGCCTAAGCGTCTTTTGGATACACCCATTGGCGACGGTCCCTCCAAGGGCATGTTGTCTAAACTGGATGTAACTTTGCCAGAATATTACAAAGAGCGTGGATGGGTAGATGCCTTCCCCACAGAAGAAACCAAGGCAAGATTAGGTCTGAACTAGATTGTTGATAAAATATACTGGGGGAAACCTTTTCTGAAGAAAAGACCCCCCATTTCAAAAAAATTTAATGGCGGCAGAGTCTTATCTTTGAAAATAAGATTTTGCCGCGATATTGTATTGTTAAATGCAATATTTGAAATCTATCCTGACGGTCCGTCAGCAGTCTGAAGTTTTGAAAAAGGGCTTTCTCCTTCATAAAGCCTTTATGAGTAAAAAAAGCCCAAGAAGCTCTTAACCAGGGGGCTTGCACGGGCTTTTTCTTTTATATAAACTGCCCTTACTCTCACAATATCTATTCGTTTTGGAATGTTCATTATTCCCCCATGGAGGAAATAACTGTGATTGAAGTACGTCTTTTTGCCACATTACGTGAAGGAAGAGAAAAAATTATGTTTATGGATGCGGCGAAACATAATACTGTGGAAAGCATTCTGCAAGCCATTGGTATCACAGAACATGATGTTGCCATTTGTCTTGTAAATGGTTTTCATGCCAAGGTAACAGCCTCCGTGAAGCAAGCAGACGTCATATCTTTATTCCCTCCCGTGGGCGGTGGTTAAACCATGCAAGCGGATGATATATACACTAGGCAAGTGCAATTGGCTGAAATCGGTTCAAGCGGGCAAGCGCTTCTTGCCAAGGCACATGTGGGCGTGGTGGGGGCCGGTGGACTTGGCATACCTCTCATAACGTATCTTGCCGCTGCAGGGGTAGGGCGTCTTACTGTGTGGGAACATGATGTGGTCAGTGCTTCCAATCTTAATCGGCAATTTTTCTACGCTCCACACGAAATAGGGAAGTTCAAAGCTCTATTACTGCAAGAAAAATTAGCTCAACTCTATCCACAGCTTCACTGTGAAATGAAAGCAGAAAAAGTTACCACCGAGAGCCTAGAGCTTTGCTCGGCGCAGTATCTTGTTTTGTGTGTGGACAATTGGACCACGCGTGCCCTCGTAAATGCCCATGCGATGAAGCATGGCTTATTTCTCATTGATGGTGCTGTGGATGGCTTTTATGGGCATGTATATGGCTTTTCAGCTAAGGATGCGCAGGCTCCTTGCTTAGATTGCTTGAATGTACATGCCAAAGAAAAAGATAGCTCTTTACCCATTGCCGCCGTGGGGGCTGTATGTGGTGTTATTGCTTCATTGCAAGCCACTCTTTGTTTACAAATGCTTCTTGGCATGTCTCATCCCTACCTAAATGCCATGCTTCACTACGATGCCAAACGCGCAGACTGGGAAAAAGTTCCCATGGTGCAAAATCCTCTTTGTTCTTGGCACAAGAAATAAATATTGTTACCTATGGAGAATGCGTTTTTACATAAGGAGAGCCCATGCCCATTACAACTTTAGATCATCCCCTTGTACAACAAAGAATAGGGCAGTTGCGCGCCAGACCTACTAATCCTCTGTTTCGTCTTTATACGCAAGATCTTTGTCGTTTTCTCACCTATGAAGCTTCGCGAGATTTTCCTCTTGAAAGCCATGAAGTGGAAGGTTTCGCTGGTCCCGTACAAGCTAAGCGTCTACAGGGAAAAGCTCCCACAGCCGTGCCTGTGCTTCGAGCAGGTTTAGGCATGCTTCCTGGATTTTTAGATATTTTTCCCGATGCGCCTGTCAGTATGGCCGGTCTTCGTCGCGATGAGGAAACTCTGCAGCCTGTGACATATTATGAAAATTTTGTCACAGACGTGGCAGAGCGCACTGCCTTTGTTCTTGATCCCATGTTAGCCACTGGAGGTTCCTTTGTGGCTACCTTAAATCTTCTCAAGCAAGCGCGTTGTCAGCGCATCATTGGTCTTTTTCTTGTGGCGGCTCCTGAAGGGGTACATCACGCATTACAAGAGCATCCTGATGTTCATATTTATACTTGTAGTTTAGATCAAAAGCTGAACCAGAAAGGCTATATTATTCCTGGCCTCGGCGATGCCGGTGATTTATTGTTTGGCACTTTATAAAGGGTGAGTATTTTTTAGGTTTATTTTTTGTGGGGAGGGGAGAAAAACTTTTTGCCAGTAGCAAATCAATCCAAAGAACGTCTAAGGCGCGATGTTGGATAAGGCACGAGCTTTACGGATGTCGTGCGCCTAGGCGTGGTTCTTCTTCTCTACAAAAATAAAACTTAGCTAGTCGACACTGAAAAAGCACTTAAACGGAAGTAAAAAATAGAATTTATAGCTCAAAAAGCTTAATAAATTTTGCCAGAAATAAACGTATGGAATACGTTTTCTGGCAAAATTTAGACATATGAAATGCTTTTTTCAGCTGTCGGCTACACAAGACGTGCCTCTGGCATGGCTTGCCGCCACGTAAAATAAGCCGTCACTTGCTTACGGCGTCCCCGAAAGGGGTATTTGGAGTGAGCGTGCCTTTCTTAAAAACGAGTGGAAACACGTTTTTAAGCATCGACTAGTTAGATTCTATTTTTCTCTAAAAGCTCTTTGTTGCGCTTTGAGGAGCGGCTTTAGGAGATAATCTAAAATGGTTTTTTTACCGGTGAGAATGTCCACTTCGGCCTGCATGCCGGGTATGATGGGGAGATCTTCTCCGCCATGTCTTAGGTGAGCTTTTTCTGTGCGCACTTTTACTTTATAATACGTATTGCCTTGTTGATCTTGCAGGGTGTCAGCGCTGATGTTTTCCACATGGGCTTCCATTCCACCATAGACGGAGAAGTCGTAGGCAGTAATGCGCACTAAAGCCTTTTGTCCCGGATAGAGAAAGGCAATGTCTGCGGGGTTAAAGCGTGCTTCAATGATAAGGGTATCATCCAAGGGGACAATCTCCATGACTGTGGCACCGGGTGCCACAACTCCGCCCACGGTATTGGCATAAATGGCCTTAATGATACCATTGACGGGTGAGCGCATTTCTGTGCGTTGTACTTTATCGTCGCCAGCAGTGCTTAGCTCACGTAAAGAAAGGAGCTGAATTTGGGCTTCATTGAGTTCGCGGCGATATTGTGACTCATACTCTGCTTTACGTAAACGCACTTGCTCTGCGGCTTCCTTGGCCGTTGTTTCCATGCGCGGGATGGAATGTTCAAGGCTAGCTAATTCTGTTTTTATACTTTGTAATCTTTGCTCGATATCTAAAAATTGCACCTCAGAATAGGCTTTGGCTTGTAAGGCTGGCAGGGCTAGGTCACGCTGTCTTTGTACAAGAGCTAAAGCTGTTATGGACTGTTTTTTTACCTCTTTAAGTTCAGCCACTTCTCGATTTATGGCGTCGGCGCGTAGAGAGAGGACATCAAGCTCTGAAGCATTTTGTCTGCGTGTGGCACGGAGCATATCATTTTGGCGACGCATGAGGGCGTTTTCTTTAAGTACTTCGGGGCTGTATTGTGCCTCTCCTCCTTGGATAAGGGCTTCAAGACGTGCTATGGTTGCCTCAAGCTCAAGACTGCGCACTTGCGCTTCGCGATATTGGCTGTCAGCGGTTTCATTATCAATGCGTAAAACCACGGTGCCTTTTTCTACCGTTTGTCCTTCGTGAGCTAAAATATCTTGTACAATGCCGCCTTCAAGGTTTTGAATGAGCTGTATCCTTTGTGACGGTACAACTTGTCCTGTGCCGCGAGCAATTTGGTCTATATAGGCAAAAGCGGCCCATATGAAGAGAATGGCTATGGCGGCGGCACTGAACCATACAAGGCGAATGGAAGCGGTGGACACATCTTTTTCGGCACTGTCCGGCACAAAGGATAGACCTAATTTTTGAGAAAATTTGACACCATGTGGGCCCAGTGTGGCCATGGCAAAAGGCTTTTCTGTTTTTTGGGTTGCAGCAGGCGGCATGGATGTGGAGGAATTTTGCTTATTCATCATAATTTCTTTTGTGATAAAGCTTCGTTAAGAGGGCCTTCCCAAACTATACGGCCCTTTTCCATGGCTATGACACGTTGTACCAGCTGTAGCATGGGGGCCTTATGCGTGAAAATAAAAACGGTTTTGTTCGCTAAATAAGGTGCAAGGCGCTTGATAAGGCGTTGCTCAGAGGAAGGGTCAAGTTGGGCTGTGGGCTCATCCAAAATAAGTGTGTGGGGGTCGCCTAAAAGTGCGCGCGCCAAGGCTATGCTTTGGGCTTGCCCACCTGAAAGGCCTGTTCCTTGCTCACCAAGGGGCATGTCTAGGCCAAGGGGGTGCTCTTGGGCAAAGTCCATGACGCCTGCCAAGGTGGCAGCTTGCATGAGGGACTCTTCGTCGCAAGGCTCATCATAGGGCCAGGCCAAGGCTATATTATGGCGTAATGTTCCGCGAAAGATACGTATCTCTTGTGGTAAAAACCCCACTTTACTGCGATAGGGGCGCATGGGAGCGTGTTTTGTATCCAAGGGGCCAAGAAGTACACGGCCTTCTGTGGGCACATAAATACCTGCCAGCAAACGGGCCAAGGTTGTTTTTCCGGAACCTGATGCGCCAACGATGCCGATTTTCGCTCCGGGGTAGATTTTCATGTTGATATCATGCAAGGCCATGCTTTGTACTTGTGCTCCTGGGTAGGAGAACGCTACTTTTTCAAAGGAAATAGGTACCGGTAAAGAACTTTTGGGGAGGTTTGCCAATTCTTCACTGTAATTTTTATTTTCCGTATCTAGGTTTGGATTTTCGCTGGGCAAGTGAATGAGCGCATCCAATTGTTTTACGGAGAGAATGGTTTTGTGGTAATGTGTTAAGATGTTTACAAGGCCATTGAGGGGAGCTGCACAGCGCCCAAAAAGGATAACACAAGCGATGAGCCCGCCTGTGGTCATGAATCCTTCGGAAATACGGTACACGCCCATGATGACCACGGTGACACTGAGTATCATGTTGAATAGAACAATACCGTATGAGGTAAGGCTAGTGTGCATGCGCGAGTGAATGGTGGCATCTGAAGCTACGCCCACAGTTTTTTCCCATTGTTTTAAAAGCACATGCTCCATGCGTGTGGCGCGTATGGTTTCAAGGCTGGAAACCATTTCTGTAAGAAAAGAGTGTTTGATGGCATTGGTGTGCATTTGGGATTTGGAATTCTCCGCAAATGTTTTCTGTACCAGCATGGAGTAGCCCACCAATATGGGAATGGCAACAAGGGGAATAAAGCCTATGCTACCGCCTAAATAAAAAATAAGAGCAATAAAAAGAAAGGTGAAGGGAAGGTCTGCAATGCCTAAAATGGTACCCGAACCTAAAAAGTCGCGTACATACTCAAGCTCGCGGACGCGCGTTAGTATGGCACCCACAGAGCGTGTTTGCTCGTGGGCATACAGTGCATCAAGGCGCACACTCATAAGTCTTTTTAAAAAAAGAGTTTGCAACTTTACGTCGGCGTTACGCCCTGCCACATCCACAAAACGCATACGAGCAATACGCAGTAAGAAGTCAAGTACGGCAGCTATGGCCACACCAATGGCCAGCACCCACAAGCTTTCAAACGCATTATTGGGTACAATGCGGTCATATACATTCATGACAAAGAGGGGCATGGAAAGGCTGAGCAAGTTGATGACCACTGAGGCCACAAGTACATGACAATATAAAGGGGTATATCTTGCAATATACCCCCAAAACCATGAATACGACGTACTCATAATTTTTAACGCTTATTGGTTAAGGTTGTTCCGGACATTTCTTCTTGATTATTCACTGGGGTAGGTTCAAATGACCAAAGGGTATGCGTACCAGAAGGAACCTTGGTTGTATCAATGAGAAGGTCATTATGCTGAATATTAAGCTCTTCAAGTAAATCACCGGTGAGCGCAAGCATGCGGTATTGTCCCAAAATGGCATCTGTACCTCGGATCACTTTTTCTGTGGCACTGAAGAAATATTCTCCTTCAGCGTCTAATACGGAGAGTAAGTCTCTTTGACCAAGCTTAAATTGCTCATTATAATTAGCTTTTGCTTGCTTAGAAGCTATGGCTGCTTGGCCGTAATATTTGCTTTGTTCAGCAGAGCTTTGTGTGTAAGCATGGGTGCTAAGAATTTCTTCATTTATGCTGTCCATGGTTTGATGCAAATTTTGGCGTAGCTCGCGCATACGAGATTTCTTTAACTGCACATTGGCCACGTCTCGGCCGCCACTAAAAATTTCCCATTGGATATTTACCATGGCAGACCAAGAAAATTGATGCGGATCTTCATTATAGCTTTGTGTGCTATAGCTAGGCCCCGCATCAAGGCTGACACGAGGTGAGAAGTTGGACTTAGCCAAGTCCACATCGGCAGCGGCATTATGTATGGCGGCAAGGTCTGCCTGAATGCGTAAGTTTTTGTTGGCACTCACATCGCGAGCTTCATCCACATCGTTGATGATGCGCTTGGGTAAGGAAACAGGAGCAAGCTTTTTAGGTGCGGGTTGCCCAGTGATGCGGGTATAGGTGGCAAGGGAGGTGCGGTAACCTTGTGTGTGTACAGCTAAAGAAGCTTTAGCGCGTGCAAGGCGACCTAAAACAAGGCGCACATCACCATCGCTGGATAAACCTTGCTTTACGCGTGTATTTAGTAAGTTAAGAATATATTGGTTTTCGCGCACATTAATTTCCGCAAGGCGAACAAGCTCTTTGCGGCGAATTACGTCAGCATGGGCGCTGATGGCTGAATAGGCCAAGGAATTGGCGCTGTCCATAAGTTGCCAAGCGCGCATATTTACTTCGGCTTGTCCCATGCGTACACTGGCAGCAGTTTGACCGCCTTGCCAAAGTGTTTGGCTAATGTTCATACCCATGGTAATGGCAGCTACAGTATCATCACTTTCACTGGCAGCACGTGTGCTTACGTTGTCCGTTTGTTGTATGCCGCCGCCAGCCCAAATACCAATGGTGGGGTAATAACCAGCCTCAGCCATGCGCACACTATGTATGGACTGTTGGCGCGCTTCTTGGGCAGCTTTAATATTGGGGCTATATGAAAATGCAAAATTTAAGGTGTCTTGAATGGTAATCGTTTGGCTTTGCGCCATGGCATAACTGCTGACAATGGGGAGTTCAGCCGGTGCTGTGTGTAAACATGCAAAACACAACAAAGCCCGTAAGATATTTTTTTTATTCATAATACACCATATGTATATAAGTTTTTTTTTAAGTAATGCCACGTCTTAATTTTAAATAAGTAGTATGTACTTGTCAAGGTTTGTCTAATTTTATGAGTAAAATTGTAGAATTACTAGGCATAAAGTACTTTTTCCTGTAGTATTCTTATGAGCATGCCAGGAACCGTTTTTGCTGAGCTTTTGAAATGATTACAATGCTTTCTTGTGGAATTGTGTGTGCTTACTTTATACTCATATAACACTAATATAACAGCTTGTGAACTGTTTTGTTGCTGTTAATAATATATTCTTTTTATACAGGGGTTTATCATGGAAACATCTCCGCTCTTTCGATTGGAAGACGTAACGTATATGGGCTTACATTATGAAGATATTACTTTGGAAAAAAATGTCTTCACTTGTGTCTCTGGTAAAAGTGGTACAGGGAAAAGCTCATTACTAAAACTTTTAAATAAAACACACTCTCCGCACACGGGGCGCATTTTCTATGCTGGAATGGACGTGGCGGAACTTGAGTCCGTAATGTATAGAAGGAAAGTTATGTTATGCGGGCAGGATTCTTATTTGGAAAACCTTTCAATACGAGAAAATTTTCATTCTTTTTATATGTATAGAGAAGAAAAATTTCTTACTGATGCTCAAATGGAGCAGTATTTAGCTTTAGCTGCTTTTACTCCTTCCCTTGATGCCCAAGCAAGCACTCTTTCAGGGGGGGAGGCCAAAAGAGTGCACCTTGCCATAACCCTTTCTTTTGCTCCACAAGTGCTGCTACTTGATGAGGTAACAAGCCCTTTGGATGATGAAACTGCTCAAAAGGTGTTCATGCAACTTCAGTCTCATGCCAAGGAGCAGGGTATGACGGTGATTTTTGTGACACATAATCCATATATTGCAAGCACCTTTTCTGAAAATACACTTGTGTTGGGGGGCTAGTATGACAGGAAATTTAGTGAATCTTTCTATGGCACAATTTGCTCTTATTTATTTGCTTTTACTTGTTATTTTGGGGGTAATGAAAAGAGCAAAGATTCAGCAGTCTAAGTTGTTGTTTTGGGCAAGTTTGCGCATGACATTACAACTCATCCTTTCAGGCTACATCTTAACATATATATTCGATGCACAAAATCCTTGGATTACTTTGTGTTATATTGTAAGTATATTGCTTTTTTCTGTACATATTGTGCTTTCGAAAAATCAGCATTTGAATATACGGTTTAAAATCATTATTGGCGTTTCTTTAGTTTTTTCAGGGCTTTTAATATTGGCTTTCTTTATCATGGGTGTGGTGGGGGTAGACTTTTTTAATCCACAATATGTAATCCCCATTGGTGGCATGCTCATGGGGAATGCCATGACAGGAGTTAGTCTTGGCTTAAAGGCTTTTTCCGAGCATTTGGAGCGGGATAAAAATAAAATTCAAGCTTTATTAAATGTGGGGGCAAAGCCTCAAAATATATTACATCCCATGGTACAAAAATCTTTAGAAACAGCTTTGTTACCCACATTAAACTCCATGCTTGGCATGGGGGTTGTGAGTTTACCGGGCATGATGACAGGACAAATTTTATCTGGTACTTTGCCCATGACAGCCATATATTATCAAATAGCTATTATTATAGCTATTTCCACAACTGTATGTTTGAGTGTTTTTTTTGCGTTAACTTTTGGTTCAAAAACGCTGTATAACACTCAAGGGCAAATACCTTTATAGCATCCATGGGAGACAACATTGTGTACTTTTGGACTAAAACAAGGTAGATATGCTTTTGCAGAAGAATGTTATAAAAATATCATATTTTGAGGATTACTTAAACGAGGTGATTTTATGAGATGTATAGTAGCATTATGCCTATTCTTGTGCGCGGTGGGGCCTGTTGCTTCTGCCACTGCAAAAGATGTGTGGGTAGGTGCAGAGTATTTTGCCGGATGGTGGGAAAATCCTCAACCTAATAAATGGCAAAATATTATTCGAAAGCAGTATGTTGATTGGCGCGATCAATATCCTGAGCGTGTCCCTTTATTGGGTGCGTATAATACGCAAGAAACCATGGATGGAGAAATAGATGCTGCTGCCGCATATGGCGTGGATTACTTTTCTATTCTTTGGTACTATCCACATAATTTTAAAGAAAGAAATACACATCACACCGATAAGGCGCAACTGCTTAATGCGGGTGTGAATCAATTTATGCAATCAAAAAATGCACATAAGATGCGTTTTATGGTTTCCATTTGTAATAGTCCTATTTTTCCTCTCAATAGCAAGGAAGACTGGTTAAGAGCCATGGATGAAGTGCTTATTCCCGCCATGAAGCACCCCAGCTACCTAAAAGTGGATACTAGGCCCGTTATAAAAATTCACAGTGGAGTAAGATTGTTCCGCGTCGCTGGTAAAAATAATTTGCGACAAACGGTGGATATTTTGCAAGCCATGCGTCAAAAAGCTCATGATGCCGGCATTGGTGATATTCTCATTATGATTGGTCATTATGGTAAAGTTCCTGTTCATGAAAAATCTCCTTTGCGTGGCTTTCTTTCCATGAATATCGATGGAATTATGCAATATATGGATGATATGAATCCTAGTAGTGTAAAAAGACTACCCAATAACGAAGAGTATCCTTATGAAGATTTGGTAAAAAGAGCTGCAGATATTCGCAACGTGCGTCAGCATGATAAGCTGCCCTATGTTCCGTATGTGCCTACGGGCTGGAATTCAAAACCGTGGGAAGTGAGCAAAGCCAGCCGTGCCTTATTTGCTTTGCCTACAGCGCAAGAATGGGGTGAGGCCTTAAAAGCTCTTAAGGCTGAAATGGCAAGCGCGTCAAATTTTGGTTTTCCTCGTAAGGATGGTACCATACAAAAGTCTTTTACCATTTACGCATGGAATGAATTTGGTGAAGGTGGTATTTTAGCTCCCACTAAGAAAAATGCTTACACCATGCTAGAGGAAGTAAAAAAGTATTTTCCAGGTTCTGCCGTAGAGTAGATTGAATAATAATACAGTGCAATTGTCATAAAAAAACGGCTCGATATATAATATATCGGGCCGTTTTTCAGTAATATGATATGAAATTGTGCAGATTATTTTTTTGTATCTTCTGCTGTAGCATTGCTGGCTTGTGTTTGAATTTTTCCTTCCACTTGAACTTTGGAGGAGGAGCAACAGGATGATTTCTTCTTCTGTGGAATGCAGCAACTCTTTTCTTTTTTAGCAAAAACATTAATATCATATTCTGGGCGACCTATGACATTGTGGGCAAGTAAAGTGCCTCCGGGTAATCGTCGTACAGCGGCGCAACCTGCTTCCACAGCTGCTTGCACTGAGGCTAAATCTCCTGTGACAGTCAAGGTAATCATACCGCAAGCAACATATTGAACATTATGTAATTGCACATAGGCTGCCTTAGTCATGGCATCGGCAGCTTCCATGGCTGCGACTAAACCTACTGTTTCAATAAAACCTAAAGAGTGCACTATGGGCTCCTTATTTCCACACCAAGGGTGAGAACTATAAAATTATTTTCGAACGATTATTACAATACTTGGAATAGTATTTCAAGTGTAATAAAAAATTGCTTTTTTTCTAACTGTTATATACAGTGTACATTATTTTTGAGGAGGGGGTATGGTTGCTAAAACTGTAACGATTGTTGGGTATGCCACGGCCAAAGAAGGGTACGTTGAGCAAACGCGTAAAGCTAGCATGGCGCTTGTTCATGCCAACAGGAAAGACGATGGTTGCGTGCAATCATCATTATTGGTGGATGTGAAAAATCCTAATAAATTTCTATTGCATGAAGAATGGGAAAGTATGGATCACTGGACAAGACATTTACAACAGCCTCACGTGACAGCTTTTGCCAATATTTTCCATGAGTGCGCCACGGAATTTGACATGCAGAAATTTTTTTTGGTTGAAGAGTAACATCATAGGGAGAGATAGATGTATGAACTAGTGCCACTTACAGAGACTTGTTACTATATTGAGTGCCCTTCAAAAATAGGACTTATTCGTATAGATGATACAAATGTTTGTCTTATTGATAGTGGGAATGATAAAGAGGTAGGTCGTAAGGTTCGGCAAATACTAGACAAAAATGCTTGGAATTTACAAGCCATATACATTACGCATGCGCATGCTGATCATATAGGCGGGAATAATTATTTACAAAAGCAAACGCAATGTAAAATTTATGCTCCCACCATTCATGCAGCTTTTGCCAACACTCCTTTTTTAGAACCTTCTTTCTTGTATGGTGCCATGCCACCAAAAGATCTACAAAATAAGTTTTTACTGGCCCAAGAAAGTGTGGTGCAAACTTTAGATGAAGCATGTCTACCCGCAGGCCTTTCTTCTTTGCCTTTGCCTGGCCATTTTTTTGATATGGTGGGCTATAAAACCTCTGATGATGTTGTTTTTTTAGCAGATTGTTTGTTAAGTTCTGATATATTAGATAAATATAAAGTTCCTGTGATTTATGATGTGGAGCAATATCTCATCACATTGGAAAAAGTGAAAAACATGCAAGCCAAGGTATTTGTTCCTTCTCATGCACAGGTAACAGAGGATATCAGCGCTTTAGCACAATATAATATTGATAAAGTATCAGAAGTGGCTGATGCTTTGTGTGCCCTTTGCGCCCAACCTATGATTTTTGAGGATGTTTTACAAAAAACATTTCATATGTATGATCTTGTCATGAATTTTAATCAGTACGTGTTGGTTGGCGGTAGTGTCCGTGCATTATTTGCTTGGCTAAAGTCTCAGGGAAGAATACATGCATATTTTGCGGATAATAAGCTTTTTTGGGTTTCAGCCAGCGCGTAAGAGTTCATCTTAAAAAGTTTGTTTTTTAAGCAATAATGTTGTGCTTTTTGGGGAATGTATTTACGTGCATTGGCTACTCACTTTTTGAATGTATCTTTTTTTCTACAATTGTGTTTAAAATATTTCATGTCTTAACTTTTTTTAAATTAATAGTATTGAGATATAATCTTTTTCACTGGGAGTCCGATAAGGCTAATAGTGAATCTTAGTAGATAAACTCTTGTCATAAGTGTGGGATAGCCTCGCGGTATACCCTTTCCTACTGTGACATTGTTCTGTCGTCTGCGTTGATAAAACTCGCTCTATTCTTTATTTCCGTTCATTTCACAATATTTTTACGGTGGTGAGAAAGGCTTGTTTTGTGGCTGAATTACCTTGGTAATAGTTTTTCAAGAATATTTTTGTCGCATATCTTGTACAGACTTGTGTCTCTCAGTATGCGTGAAAGAAAATTTTTTGAAAAATGACACGGTATTGTCACGAGTTGAGAATGTGATATTTATGTGTTTTTGGTATGTGACTGAGAAAAGGACAAGCTCTAAAAAAGAAGAAACTAAGAAGGAGACTTTTGATGAAGTTTAAATTGCTGGGAAAAATATTAATATCCACGCTTATTCCCGTGGTGCTAGGGACGACGCTTCTTACCTTTATGGCGTCCACTCTTTCTTCTGATGGGCTTTATGATGTGACAGACATACAGCTTTTAGAGTTTGCCAAAAAACAAGCTTCAGAAATTGATAACATTGTAAAAACAGCTGTGTCCTTGGGGCAAATGACTAGCAGTGTTACCAATATAGAAAAAATTACAGAACTGGCCAATGCTTTGGGTGAATCAAGAGAATCTAATCAGGAATATAAAGCTTTACAGGCTGAAGATAATGACTTTTTAGGAAGTATTGTGGAAAAATTTCCCAATATTACTTCGGCTCTTATTGTGGCAAAAAATGGTGTGTCAGTGGCACATTCTGATCCCAGTAGAATTGGTTTAGATTTGACGCAATATCCCAGCGTGCAGTCAGCCATGGCAGGAAAAAATACAATCTCTACAACTGTTTCTCGTCAAACAGGTAAAATGAGTGCCATGGTAGCTACGGGCATCACAGACGATAATTCTGATTCAGGTGTGGACGGTGTTCTTTTGCTTGTGGTGGATATTGATATTATGGCTAAAGCCACCATTCAAAATGTTAAGCTTATGCCCACCTCCAATCTTTTCTTATTGGATAATAATGGCATCATGATTATGGAAAGAGCCTTTCCTGAGCTTATTGGTAAAGACAATACCATGTATGAGTATGTTCGCACCATCATGGCAGAAAAAACAGGTATTACGCGCTATGAATGGGAAGGCGTAAATAAAGTGACGCATTTTGCGCAATTACCCACCACGCAATGGTATGTGGGAATTGAAACCGACGAAAGTGATTTTTACATTACATCCAATAAAATTAGCCTTATGTTAACAGCCGTTGGCTTTATTGTTCTTTTGGTTGTGGCAGGCATTATCTTTGTTGTGGTGAAAAAAGTTGTGGTGGCTGTTTCTCAAAGTGCAAATATTGCTTCCTATGTGGCTGAAGGTAATCTTACTTTAACAAGCACACAAGAAACGGAGCTTGCTTATATCACACAGCGCAATGATGAGATTTCTACCTTGGCCCAAGCCATTGGCGTCATGGTGAAAAATCTATCGCAAATGGTTTTCGCTTCAGAGGAAAAAACAAAAGAAGCGCAAATTGCTGCGGATAATGCCGCCATGGCTTCTCAAGAAGCAGAAAAATCTGCTCTTGAAGCTGAAGAGCGCAGAAAAAATATTTTGCTGGCTGTGCAGAAGCTTGAAGATATTGTAAATAATATAGCTTCTGCCTCGGCCCAGCTGTCCACCCAAATTGATGCATCCACTGTGGGGGCAGAAGAACAGTCTGCGCGCATGGCAGAAACAGCTGCAGCCATGGATGAAATGAATGGAACTGTACTTGAAGTGGCTAGAAATTCCGGCACCAGCGCGGAAATTGCCGACAAAACCAAGGGTAAGGCCTTGGAAGGGGCAGAGATCACTAAAAAGTGCCAAACTTCCATGACCTTGGTAAAAGAGGAATCCTTAAAATTACGCGCTAATATGAATGAATTGGCTAGTCATGCTCAATCCATTAACGCAGTGATGGGAGTTATTTCTGACATTGCAGATCAAACGAACTTGCTGGCTTTAAATGCTGCCATTGAAGCAGCCAGAGCCGGTGAAGCCGGACGTGGTTTTGCCGTTGTGGCCGATGAAGTACGCAAGCTTGCAGAAAAAACCATTGCTTCCACCACCGATGTGGCCAATGCCATCAATGCCATTCAACAAAGTACTGAGGTTAATGTGCAGCAAGTGGATACTGCCGTGGGGCGCATTGAAGAAGCTTCAGAGTTGGCCGTTGGTGGCGGTGAAGCTTTGCAAGGTATTTTGATCATGGCCGAAGAAAGTGCCGATGGTATTCGTGCCATTGCCACCGCCAGCGAAGAGCAATCTGCCACGTCTGATGAAATTGCTCGCTCCATTGCTACGGTGTCAAATATTGCCAGTGACACTGTCATGGCCATGAATGAGGCCTCTCGCGCTGTGACTCTTTTAACGGAACAGTCGCAACAGCTTTCACATCTCATGGAAAGTTTGAAAAATAGTTAGATATATGTTTTCTTGAAAAAAGCCGGTACATGTACCGGCTTTTTTCATGTTTAGAGTAAACCTTGTTGATGTAAGAATGTGTCGAGTATGTTTAGCAATGCGTCTTGGCTTTTAGCATCTAAAGCTTGAGGATGTGGATTGGCAAAGCTTTCCACATCGTTGTCGTAATACATCCCATTGGCCTTGGCGAATTCTTCTGAAAAAGCAACGCGATATAAAAGATTTGCACCAATGCTCACATCATACCCCTCTTGACCATAAGCTTCTTTAACCATTTTGCTTCCAAGAAATGACTTGGGGTTGATGGCCGTGACAACAGCTTTGCCTTTCAACTCTTTGGCCAATGCCATGGTCCAGATGGCAATGCCAAGCTTACTTTGGGCATAGGCTGCTTGTGCGTCTAATTCTCCACCCTGTATCCATGATTCCCACGCCAAGGGCATTTGAGCGCGGGATGAAAGATTGATAATGCGTGCTTGCGGAGCCAAAGAGTTTAGCAAGAGCCGCGTGAGTAAATAGGGGGCCATGGTATTGACAACAAAACGTATATCTAATCCGTACGAGCTGAGCCCTTGTTTGACCATGAATATGCCGGCATTATTAATGATAACATCCAATGTAACGTTTTTGTGAGCAATGTCTTGTGCCATGCTTTTAACCTGCGCCAATGAAGCAAAGTCTGCAATGCAGATGTCAATATGGGCTTGTGGATGTATGGTAAGTAAATGGCGCTTTACTTCTTGCGCTTTAGCTTCATTGCGTCCGTGTAATATGAGCGTATGCCCATGTGCAACAAGCAACTTTGCTGTTTCAAAACCAATGCCATCGGTAGCACCTGTGAGTAATACGGTTTTAGACATGTTTATGCTCCTAGATGTTTGCGCGTTTATGTACACCGTCCAAGATGCGTGTATCCATTTTGGGAAGATGTTCTTTCATGGCTGCGATGATTTTCCTTTTTTGTGATAAATGTCCATTGATGGGAATTAAATTATAGTTATGACCGCCAAAAAAATAAGCATTTTCAAAGGTGATGCTTTCCAAGAGAAGAATTTCTTCTTCAATTTTTTCTCTTTCAGTGCATTCTACAAATTCGCCAGCATTGCGCATTTTTTCCAATGGGGTACCGCTGGAAACGGATGTGGTCATTAAAGAAAGCAAATACGGGGGATATGTATTTAATAATTTTGCCGTTTCTTCAATATGGATTTTTCCCAGCCCTTTGCCGGCCACACCTGTCATGACAATGGCGTCCCAATCCATGCCGGATGCTACCAATTTTCCAATATTTTCATAAGCTTCTTTAGCCACAAAACCTTTATTCATTTGTAATAAGGCAGGATCATAGGCAGATTCTAAACCAATATGCAATTCATTGAATTTGAGTGCGCGTAGCTTTTTCAAATCTTCCACGCTTTTATTTTTTAAGCCTTTTATGGACGCATAACAGGTGATGGTTTCTATTTCTGGAAAATAAGAATTGATGAGTTCTCCAATCTTAATCAGTTTTGCTGTGGAGAGTGCAAATGGTTCACCATTAACAAGGAAAATACGTGTGACCGGGCGTCCTATGGATTTGAGTTCTTGTAAATCCTCTTCCACATGCTTCAGTGGCGAAACGGCAAAAGGTGTGTTTTGGTACATGGTGCAAAAGGAGCATTTGTTATGAGAACATCCTGCTGTAACTTCTAGAAGATGTGTATCTGCTTCGATGGGATGTCTATAAACTTGACCTGTATAATGCATATATAGCCTCCAAGGGTATGCTTTGTAGTATTTGATTGAGCTAATATAGGCATTAAAATAGGGTAGGCAATTACGGATATTTTTGTCTGTAGGTAATTTTTTGTCGCGGCAGAAAATGGTGCCTGTTTACGAAAAAATAAGAAAAGCCCCGCTGTTACACGGGGCTCGGAATGAACAATAAAGCTTCTCAAGTTTGGCAGTTGTATGAAAAGCTTTACTGCTACTTGAGATATACTATTCGTCCCAATCGTCGTCTTCTTCCACAGGGGCAAAGCCGCGACGCATGGTGTTTTCTGTGATTACACGTGGATCCATAAAATGTAAGAGGTAGTCTGGACCACCGGCCTTGGTACCTACACCGGACATCTTTGCGCCGCCAAAGGGTTGGCGTTCCACAAGGGCACCTGTGTTATTACGGTTAATATACAAGTTACCCACGCGGAAGTTTTTACGCGCTTTGTCAAGGTTCTTGGGCGAACGGCTAAACACACCGCCGGTGAGGGCAAAGCGTGTGCTGTTGGCAAGTTCAATGGCCTCGTCAAAATCCTTGGCCCGCATGATGGCAAGCACTGGCCCAAACACTTCTTCTTGGGCAATGCGATGTTCTGGTCTGATGCCATCCACAATGGTGATGGGGGCAAAATAGCCTTCACCTTCAGGAATGGGGCTCTTGTATAAAAGCTTACCTTCGCTTTCGGCGATGGCAATGTAGTCTTGCACATTCTTAAGGGCAGCGGCATCGGCTACGGCGCCCATGGCGTAAGTGCAATCTTCAGCAGGCCCGATGAGCATGGCCTTGGCGCCTTCCACAAGGCGGTCCACGGCTTTATCATAAATGGCGTCTGTCACGATGAGGCGTGAGCACGCGGAGCACTTTTGTCCTTGGAAAGCGAAGGCTGAGTATAGTACATGTGGCACCACTTCATCAAGGTCTGCATCATCGTCAATGATAACAGCGTTTTTGCCGCCCATTTCGGAGATAACTTTCTTCACATTGATTTGTGTAGGACCGGTTTTGCCGGCTTTTTCCACAATGCGTAAACCCACTTCCATGGAACCTGTGAAAGCTATGCAGCTCACATCTGGATGTTCCACAAGGTAATCACCCATAACGGAACCACGACCGGGCACATAGTTGAATACACCGTCAGGCAAACCGGCTTCGCGGAAAATTTCCACCAAGTGGTGACCAATGATACCGGTGATATTGGCAGGCTTAAAGATTACGGGGTTACCGGCCACAATGGCGGCAGAAGCCATGCCTATGCTGATGGCAAAGGGGAAGTTCCATGGGGAAATAACCGCAGTGATACCCTTGGGTTCATAGAGATAGTGGTTGAGCTCACCGGGGGCATTGCCCAAACGGCGAGGTTTAGCCATACGCTCCATTTCGCGAGCATAATATTCTAAGAAGTCAATGCCTTCTGCCACGTCGGCTTGGGCTTGATCCCATTGCTTACCCACTTCCAAAACTTGCCATGCGCTGAGCTCATACTGGCGGCGTCTGGCAATGGCGGCGGCTTTCACAAGGTAGGCGGCGCGCTCCATGGGAGGCGTATCACGCCATGCAGGGAAGGCGTCTTTGGCGGCCTTTAAAGCCATATCCACTTCGGCAATGCCGCCTTGGCAGACATGACCCAGCACTTCTGAAGGTTTGGCAGGATTTAAGGTGGGCACCTTGTCGGCTAGCTCCACATCCTTACCGTTGATGTATAAGGGATAGGTTTTGCCCACATGGGAAGCACGAATTTTGGCAATTTCCGCAGGGAAAATGGCGCGCATATCTTCACGTGTGAAGTCCACCATGGGCTCGTTTTTGAAAGGCCCAAAACCTTGCACGGCAGGAGGCGCTTTACGCTGAGCTTGCTTGGCATTGCGCTCGCGATCGGCCGTTACGTGTGGATCTTCCAACAATTTTTCAAGGCTGGCTTCTTCCACAAAGCTTTGACGCAAGAAAGATTCGTTGGCGGTGTTTTCCAATAAACGACGCACGAGATAGCCCATGCCGGGAACCATGTCGCCGTAAGGGCAATACAAACGCACGCGACCGGCAATCTTTAAGATGCCGCGGCGCACGGGCTCAGCCATGCCGTACAGCACTTGGAATTCGTAACGGGATTCATCCACATTGTGCTCTTTGGCCAATTCCATGACGGCGGAAATGCTACGCACGTTGTGCGAAGCGCAAGCAAAGTGGCAAATGTCGCTATTTTTGAGCACAATTTCAGAAACGCGCTCAAAGCAAGCATCACTTTCGGCCTTGATGGTCCATACGGGGATTTCCCAGCCCATTTGCTTGGCCTTTACCACTTCGTAATCCCAATATGCACCCTTCACAAGGCGAATGGAAATGGGGGTTTCATGCTTACGGGCCCAAGCAATGAGCTCTTGGGTGTCTTTTTCAGCGTCTTTTAAGTAGGCTTGTAATACTATGCCAATGTAAGGATAGTCTTTGAATTCAAGCTTTAAGCGGCGATACACTTCAATGGTAATGTCTTTATGTTTGTAAGACTCCATGTCGATGCAGAAAAAAGCGCCCATTTCCACGGCACGCTTACAAATTTTACGGGCTTGATCCAAAATGCCCACCACGGAGCCTTCAAAATCTTGTGGATTGGCAAGGCAGAAGGTGGCTGTGGGTTTAATGGCCACGTTGATTTTAGGTGCATGACCCCAATCCGGGCTGTCGGCGGTTTTTTGTCCAAGGGCGGTCCAAGAGTTTTGCTCTTTTTCCATGGCGTCCAGCACTTCAAGATAGGTATTTACATACTCATCGGCTTCTTTATGAGAAAGGGTTGCTTCGCCAAGTACGTCCACCACGGCGGCAAAGCCTTCTTTACGCAATTTGACGATGTTTTTGACGGCGTCATGGGTGTTTTCGCCCACGATGAATTGCTTGGCCATTTCGTGAATGTTACCGGAGATAACCTTATTCAGCACGTTACCACCGAAGCTTCCCAGCAATCCTGCCACCTTGGCACCGGTGGATAAGAAAGCGGGCATGTCTTTTTCTTCGCCAAAATATTCTCGAATGTGATCGGTGAGGAGCTTAGGAGTGGTCAAAGAAGGAAAAGCATCTACGAAGCGAAAAATCTGTACTTTGAATTGGTCATTGCGCATACTCCAATCCATAACTTTGCCCATCCAAGCGGCTTTATTGAAAAGAGAAGGTTTTTCTCCGGAAATGCTGGAAAACATTTCCTTGCCACGTTGGATGGCTTTTTGATTGGTACTATCTTGCATGGGATCTCCTTGTTTACGAAAGGCAAAGGTTATTCATGTAAATCATGTAATATATAAATCACAATTGGTACTTAGGCCTATTCATTACTCTGTGCTGTAGTTATTTAGTGCTATTTTAAACGTCCTCCTATGCCCAATTATAAGTCAACAAAGGTTTGCAATCCTGTATTGTTGATTTGAAGAATTTTTGAAGCGGCGTTAAAGTCATTGTTTTCTATGCTTTCAATGATTTGAGAGTGCTGATCCAAAGAAATTCTGATACGCTCTTCATTGAGGGTGCTGTGGAAAACAAGAACGGCTGTGCGCGCGCTTATGATGTTGTAAGCTTGTGTCAGATGAATATTATTACCAGCTTGCACTATGCTTGCGTGAAAAGCACGATCTGCATGTGTCCACTTTTGATGATTATGGCCGGCTTGTTTCATCTGTTCTAAATATTTATGTAATTTTTTTATGAGCTTGTGAGGCGTTGGGTGTAAGCATAAGGAAAGCGCGCCCACCTCATAGGCATAGCTTGCCTCATGCATACTATTAATTTCTTCTCTGCTAGGGTTAAATACAAAGGAGCCACGCTGAGGGATAACTTTAACTAATCCTTCGTTACGCAAAGTTACCAGTGCATCGTGTACGGGAGCTCTGCTTGTATTAAATTCTTGAGAGAGTTTGTTTTCTGATAATTTTTGCCCTAGAGCATACTCTCCTGTCATTATTTTATGACGAATTTCTTGTGCCACACGACTTTTTAGCGAAGAGGTTTGCGCGTCTGCTACGTGATGGTTCAAAAAATCAGGCATGGATTTCCTCTAGTTTCCCAGCGAGGGATGTGTGAAATAATTGTAAACTTACCGTGTATGCATGACATGCTAACATGTCAGTTTAGAAGATATCCTGCACAAAAAAAAAAATCTCGTCAAGAGGGGGCAGGAGAATTTTTGCATAAGATTTTTTTCACTTGAAACATGGAAGGTGTTTTGATTGAGATTACGCGTGTTTCAAAGGCAAGTATGCGAGTATATCTGTTGAAATTTATCAAAATATATTTATATTGCATGTGAAGAACACATTTTTGCCCAATTACTTGTGTAATTTTCGGAAGAAAATTTCATGGGAAGAAGATATAAGGTGTCATCTCAATTATAAGGAAATCACTGTATGACAAAATCTATTACTATTTTTGAAGTAACCCCTAAGCAAAATGGGGTTGAAGCCATGTTTCAACAGGTGGAAAGGGTGCTTACGCATGTGGCAAAAGCTCCTGGTTTTGTGGCCGCAGAGCCTTTTAAAAGCCTTGTGAATGAAGGTAAATACTGTTTTCTTTGCGTTTTTGAAAGTGAAGAAGCTGCTAAGGCATGGCGCAATGCCTCAGAACATAGAGCTGCACAAAAAGAAGGGCATGACAATTTGTTCGAAAACTATAAAATTACTGTGACTTCTGTTGTACGTGAATATACGCATGAAGATAGAGCGCAAGCTCCCGCAGATTCCAATGATTTTTTTAAAAAATAATTCTTTTTTTACAGATGATTGCATTGCACATACGTGCAGGTGTCAGGTCATGTATTGTGTTAAAAGAGTGTTGTATTCATGACATGGGAAGAAATGTATGAAGCTGTCATAAACAATGATCCAAATTATGATACGCTCTTTTTTTACGCTGTGAAATCCACGGGAATTTTCTGTAGGCCTTCTTGTAAATCGAGAGCCCCAAAAAAGGAAAATATTGTATTTTTTCATACGGCAGAACAAGCAAGAGCTGCAGGGTATAGGCCGTGTAAACGATGCCGAAGCGATTTGCTAGAATATAAGCCCATGCAGGATATGGCTGATAAAATCAAAAAACTTATGGATACCATGCCGTTGGAAACTTCACAATTGCAAGGGGAAATGAGTGCTCTTGGCCTATCTCATAAGCGCGTGGTGGAAATATTTAAAGATGCTTATGGCATAACTCCCCATGCATATATGAATAATTTGCGTTTTGCTGAGGCTAAAGCCTTGCTCAAGCATTCAGATGCTGAAATTATTGATATAGCTTTCTCTGTGGGTTTTAGTAGTCTCTCGGCTTTCTATGCTTTTTTTAAAGCTAGAGCAAAGCTTTCTCCCGTGGCATATCGTAAAGAACAACTCGATTGAAATACTTGTGTGAAATACGTAAAAAAAGCGTGCAAAGGAGTATGAAGAGTTATGGAAGGCTTTGCTGTATATGAGACTAAAGTGGGTTACTTTAAGATAGCTTATGCTGATGAGTATATAACCTTTTTTAAAAAGCTTCATGATATTAGTATACAGGATTTTGGCATTAAAACGGCCATAAGTGATGCGGCCCATGCGCAGCTGTGTGAATATCTTGATGGAAAAAGAAAATCCTTCGATATCCCTTATGTGCTCAAAGGAACAGACTTTCAGAAAAAAGTATGGAGCGCTTTGTGTGAGATACCTTATGGCGAAGTACGTTCGTATAAAGATGTTGCCGTGGCGGTGGGAAATCCCAAAGCCAGTCGTGCCATTGGGCTTGCCAATAATAAAAATCCCATTACAGTTATCGTTCCTTGTCATAGAGTCATTGGCTCGTCAGGAAAACTTGTGGGCTATGCGGGAGGTCTTGAAATGAAAAAATATCTTCTTGCCATGGAGGCACAAAATAAATGAGTAAGTATATAGTATTGTTTGAAGTTAAACCCACAGCAGAAGGCAAATCTATATATTTGGAACATGCCGCCAACCTTAAACCCATGCTGGAAGGCTTTGAAGGTTTTTTGGGCATGGAGCGTTTTCAAAGCCTTGTGGACACAGGGAAGGTTTTGTCCATGAATATGTGGGAAAATGAAGAATCCATGATGCGCTGGAGAACCACCGCTGAGCACAGGCTAAGCCAGTTAACAGGAAAGACAAAGCTTTTTGAGAGCTACAAAATAACCATAGTACGCGTTGTGGAAGACGACGCATAAATATAGAGCATAATAGTTTGAGCTCCATCTAAGACAAGGTGGTATGGAGAAAATAAAATTACTCCACAGCACTATAGGATTGCTGACTCTGTTCGTTACGGTCTAGAGTTTAAAGTTGCTATTCTTGCGGAAAAGAAGAGGAATTGGCTTTTTTGCACCCATGTAAAAGCCCTCAAAGTTTTTTGAGGGCTTCAATTTTTTTGAGCCGCTTTCTATGGAAGAATAAACATTGCTCTAAAATTCAATTATACATGGTTCAGAGCTAAAGCTGCATAGCGTGGCTTTACTCTTAGTAAAGTAAAAAACTTCCATCAATCCGTCGTCAGCATTATAAAGACTACTCAAAGATTCCATATTTGCTTCAAGCATGGCAAGCCTAGCTTCTCGACGAGGGTCATGCACAAGGTTGCCTTCTAAACGTATCCATTGCTTACCTTTCACAGCGGTTATTTCAACTTTTGGATTTTGTATCATCTGTTTAAAAACATTTTTTTGATTATTTGTAATGATATATAACTTACCTTCAAAATCACACACTGCCCCAAAAGGCCTGTTTCTTGGTTGGTCGTTGGCATCAAGCGTTGCAAGATAAAAAACACCACAATCTCTCAAAAATTCAAAAGTTTTTTTCATAGTACATCTCCTATTGTCATTTGTTTTTCCATGCGCTAGGGTAGCTTTGTTGTTCAAAAAAACAAGTACGATATTTTGTGATACTACTATTAAAATGGATACTATTATGGAAATAAAAGATTTATTTGGCATATGCCCCTATGTAACAGCGCAAAAGCTTCTTGCAGGTAAGTGGTCCATATATATTTTATATGTACTGTCTGAAAAACCCATACGTTTCAATGAGCTGTTACGACGTATGCCAGAAGAAATGACGCACACAACACTATCTAGGCAGTTAAAGCTTTTGGAGAAAGAAGGGCTTATTTTGCGTGAGGAATATAAACAAGTTCCCCCAAGGGTAGAATATTCGCTCAGCGAAGTCGGTCGAAAGTTTCAGGAGGTGCTTACTGCTCTTGAGGTGTGGGGAAAAGAGTATATACAGTATTTAGAAAACCAAGGGCGGGTTGGATAAAACGACGTTAAATAGAGAGGAGGTCGTACATATGACTATTAAAGAAATCTATGAAAAATTTGATGCTATTGGCTGTTTAAGTTTCTCAACCATCAATGAACATGGCGAGCCCGAAAGCCGTATTGCCCATTTACGAGCATATGACCATGAAGGCATCTATTTTATGACTATGTTCACCAAGGATTTTTATGGCCAACTAAAAAGCGTAAGGAAAATTTCCCTTTGCGGTTTATCAGCGAAGACCCAAGTAGAGCATGATGCCAATGGCCTCCCTGTTTTTGAAAATGGCTATGCCATGCGCATGACGGGGAATGTGCAAGAAGTGCCCATGGACGCCATTAAGGCTAAAAATAATCCACTTTTTGATATGTGCATCAAAGACCAAGAAAAGTACCAAGCTATGGTTGTTTTTTGCATCACTTCAGCAAGGGGAGATATTTTTGATTATGATTTTGAAATGGCTACTCGAGAAAATAAGCTTAACAGAATATATTTTTCCTATAATGGCGAAAAAGAAAAATATAAGGGGCTAAAAATTGAATCTGAAAAATGTATATCTTGCGGACTTTGTATGGAAAAATGTTCTTTTTTAGCCATTAAGGAAGATGATGATAGGTACTCCATAGACACATATCGCTGTGATGAATGTGGTGATTGCTATATTAATTGCCCTGCAAGTGCCATTCGCTATAAAGGTGAAACAGTGGCGTAATTTTACGGTGCAATTTTACGAGGATAGTATGACTACTTTAGAAAAACTTCACCACTTGAATACTTTGCTTCTAGAGGAAATGCCGCAAAACAAAGAATACGCGCGGAATTTTGTTTGTAACCATGAGTAAGGGAAGTAAGAAACGGTGTAGGCTTGTACACCTTGACGCTTACATTTGCGAGAGAGTATATATTTCCACCTATGAACGATAAAGCAACCATCATCCCCGCTGTTATAGGACGACTTAATAAATTGCAACACGGGCAATGCCTTGATATGCGAACCTTTAAGCGTGACCGTTCTGTGGCCATTATTCGAACAGGTGATGACAGCTTTACTGTAGTAGAGCGCGGCTTCCATGAGGAAACATGGGAGTCTTTGACGATAGAGCAAATAAAAAAGCTTATGAAAACCCTGCTTAAGCGAGAATTTCCCCGCAGTAATAAAATCCGCTTATACACATTAGATTCTTTTGAAGAGGCTGATGTGAATCGCCATAATTACAAGTCTTGATATGGTAATAAGGTGAAGTAGTCTTGACTTAATCGTACAATTGCCCTTGCAAAGAAAGGGAAA